>JAUWSG010000119.1 GCA_030610155.1 Gammaproteobacteria bacterium | reverse complement strand
TTTTAGTTCCCTCTCCCTCTGGGAGAGGGCTAGGGAGAGGGTAGAACTTGAATTCAAGTCCATAATTCTTATTTTATTCCTCCCCTCATCCCAGCCTTCTCCCAAAGGGAGAAGGAGCTAAAACAACATTCTTTTCTCCGTGACCTCGGCAAAGCTACCGCGTCCTGCTATCGCCCCTTACCTACATCCCTGTAGGCAACTGCGTCCTGCGTTGCCCTACCTTCATACATCCATGTATTCGTCCGTGGCAAAAAAACATTCTTTAAGCCTTTTCCCCGTGCGCCCCGTGTCCCCCGTGTCAAAAAGGTCCTGGTCTAATGGTCCTGGTTTAACGGTTCTGGTTTAAGAAACAACGCGGCGAACCCAGCCAGCGCACCATACAGATGGGCATCGACGATAACCGGGCCACCCGCAGCATCCGACGTACCCGGCAGGGGACCCTGAAACTGCTCCCAGAGAATTTTACCCGCAAGGATGACCAGCAACACAATCCCCATTCGGTATTTCAGTTTTATCTCCGCAATACAGCCGGCGATAAACAATCCATGCAGCGCGCCGGACAGTCCCACATACCAGGTGAGTGTTGGATTGAAGAACAATAATCCCAGCGTCGTGCCCAGCAGGCTGCTGATTAATATTATCGACCAGCCTGTTTGACTGAAGCGCTGGCCGAACAAAAGCCAGATCAGCACCAGCCCGGCAATATTCAACAGCGCATGCGACCAGCCCAGATGAACAAAATTAGCCGTCAAAAGGCGCCAGATTTCACCGTTTTGTATGCCGACACGCTCGAATCGTAATAAAAGGGTCGCACTCTCACCGCCCAGGGACAGGCCCACCACAAGCAATGCGATGATCAAGGGCAGGGAAAATTTAAATATTATGTTAAAAGGAGGCTGGTTTATTCTCATTTGACCCTATCTTGGCACATAACTCGCTAAATGGTTCTTCTTACTATGATAGTTGCATAAACTGGCACACATTTTGGTACTATTATCGGATGCAGCGGTCGGGAACAAGTTTTCTTTTTTTCTGTCGAAAGAAAAGACTGGACTACATTGGTTCGCAAAATTATATGGAAGGAAAGAATGCAATTAACAGCAAAGCAGGGTTTTCATCGTAACACAATGAAATCACATAAAAAACAATCGGTTATAAAAGCAAAACAACACGGTTTTACCTTGATCGAAGTTATGGTTGTGGTCATTATCCTGGGTATCCTGGCTGCCATCGTGGTGCCACGGGTCATGAGTCGCCCCGATGATGCGCGCATCACCAAAGCCAAAAGTGATATCCGGGCTATGGAAAGTGCCTTGAACCTCTATAAACTGGACAACTTTGTTTACCCGAGCACTGATCAGGGGATCGAAGCCCTGTCCCAGAAGCCCGGCGGTACGCCGGAGCCGCGGAACTGGAAAGAAGGTGGTTATATTGATCGCATGCCTAAAGATCCGTGGGGTGAACCCTACCAATACTTGAGCCCTGGTGTGCAGGGTATCATTGATATTTACTCCCTGGGCGCGGATGGACAACAGGGTGGTGAAGGTGTGAATGCGGATATCGGCAACTGGAATCTGGACGGTTAAGCTGCCGGGAAGCGTTTTTTAAATCATATTGCAATCGTATTGCTTGCCACAAAAAAGACCTTTTACCCCGGAGAACACGGGGAAAAGGTCTTAAAGATTAAAAGCATGTTTTACCACACAGAGCACGGAGAAAAAGACAGAGTTGATTCCCTCTCCCTTACCTGGTGCTTGATGAGGGCCAGAACTTATTGTCAGGACCGGTTCCCAATGTTGCGCGTTAAATCCTTAAGCCCTTCGCCGCCGAAAAGTTTTCTACGCAGTACCCGCAAAAGATCAGCAATGGGTGGTTTTACCTTGATCGAAATTCTCATCGTGATGCTCATTATTGGTATTATCATGGGCCTTGCGGTGCTTTCCATTAATCTGAATACCTCCAGCATCCTGGAAGACGAAATAGGACGCGTTCGATCCCTGACCATGATGGCCGGCGAAGAAGCCATTTTGCAGGGTGAAGAAATGGCCGTGGAAATGCACAGTAATGGTTATCAGTTTCTTCGGCTGTTGCAAACAGCGGATGCCTGGCAATGGGCGCCGGTTACCGGGGACAAGTTGTTTCGTCCACGCTGTTTTCCGACCGGTGTGGAGATTAACCTGGAGATTGAAGGTGAGCCGGTGACGCTGGAAAAAATGCCCTGTGACGCAAGTGATGTCACTCTGGAGATTGATGAAGAGGGAGATGTTCGCGACAATTTAAAGGAAGACAATGAAGATGAGATTCCTAAAGTGTTTTTATTGTCCAGCGGGGAAATGACACCTTTTGAGCTTACGTTGACCTGGGAAGAAGGTGGCAAATATACGCTGGTCGGTGAAATGACAGGCGAACTGGAAATATTGGCTTCTGAGCAGCAAGAGGAATTCTAGGGTGTTTTCAAAAAAAGACTCGACATGTCTAGACAAGAAGTTAGGTAAAAAATCAGATAAGAAATCTGCCGGGTTTACTTTACTGGAGGTGCTGGTTGCGCTGTCCATACTGGCGCTGTCGCTTGGTGCCGCCATAAAGACAACGTCTTCGAGTTTGCAAAATGCGTCTTATCTACAGCAACGCACACTTGCGCATTGGGTGGCGATGAATAAATTGACCGAAATGGATGTTTTCAACAAGTGGCCTTCGCCTGGCAGCAAGGACACGGGCACATTGTTAATGGCCGGCCATGAGTGGTACTGGCAGGTGGAGGCGAGAAAGTCCGATGATATTGGTGAATACAGTGTCGGTGTTGCCACAATAACGGTGCGCGCGTCAGAAGATGATGAAAATCCGATGGCGACACTGGTTGGCGCCTACCCGAACTAGTTATTTGTGAAAATGATGAAACTGAATATCAACAGTGCAAAATTACAGATAGCGACTGGTCATACGTTAAATACAGCTAAAGGCTTTACCTTGCTTGAGGTGCTGATTGCGATTGCGGTTTTTGCCGTGATGTCGGCCATGGCTTACAGTGGTTTGAATTCAGTGATGCGGTCTAAACAAGGTATGGATGAACACGCAAACAGGCTCGTGAAGATCCAGAAAGCGTTCACCATCATCGGCAGAGACATCGAGCAAACGGTTGCCCGCGCCATCAGGGATGAATATGGTGATGAGAAAGAAATGCTGCGTGCCCAGGAGTATGAAGATATTAAACTGGAACTGACTCATACCGGTTGGCGTAACCCGTTCCCCAATGAAAAAAGAGTCCGCAGTGTGTTGCAACGTACCGCTTACCAGTTGAAAGATAATCAGCTGCAGCGATTATACTGGTTTGATCTGGATCGCGGCACTGAAAGCAAACCCTTTGAAACGCCGTTGCTGGATAATGTGCAGGTGTTTGAGTTGCGGTTTGTTGATCAAAACAAACAATGGCAAACACAATGGCCTAAATTGAATTCTGATGAAATCATGCCGCTGGCGATTGAAGTGAATATTGAAATAGAGAGCCTGGGTCGTTTAACCAGATTGTTTCGCGTGCCGGCCCGGGTCACACCGGTCGCGTCGCCGGCACCGCCGCCATGATTACTTGCAGCATGAACAAAATCTCGCGAAAAAAGTCTGTGCATCTTTCTATGTGCCTTCTTGTGCAAAACAGAAGTAAAATGTGTGGTAAGCAAAAAGGCGTGGCCTTGATTACCGCGTTGTTAATTGTGGCACTTGTGTCCGTAACGGCCGTGGCCATGACGTCCCGACAACAACTGGACATTCGCCGAACCGCCAATATCCTGCAGGGCGATCAGGCCTATGTATTTGCGCTCGGCGGCGAAGCTTTTGCAAAACAGGTATTGAAAAAAGATGACGCAAAAGTTGATCATAAAGAGGAAGACTGGGCCACCCAGTTACCGCCCATGCCATTTCAGGGGGGGATACTTCAATTCACATTAGATGATTTGAATGGCCGGTTTAATTTGAATAACCTGGTCAATCAAGGTAAGCGCAGTGATAATGACGTAGCACGTTTTGCACAGCTACTTAACGTGCTCAAGGAAAAAGACGAAGCATCGGATGAATTTAAACAGATTGTTTCCAGCGACCTGGCAAATGCGGTTGCGGACTGGATAGATGCAGACACGGATGTCCAGCCCGGCGGTGCAGAAGATAATGATTATCTGGAACGCGAACGGCCTTACCGCGCGGCTAATCAGCCGATGGTCAGCCCCAGCGAATTAATGCTGGTGCAGGGTTTTACACCACAAATTTATAAAGCCATCCAGCCCTACGTGATTGCCTTGCCGGTCAGAACGAAAATTAATGTCAACACAGCGAAAAATGAAGTACTACAGGCCATGTTTGAAGATATTACCTGCCCGGATCCGGAGAAATTGAACCGCAGTGAAGGTACAAAACTCGAAGATCTACTTGCGGTCAGCACGGAAAAACAAACGTATGACAAGTTTACAAAAGTCGATGAATTCCTACGCAAAGATGCGTTTGCCGGTTGTGCCCTGATTGCGGTGGTAAATAAAAAAAATCAGCAAAAAAATCAGAACAACCAGCAAAACACCAATAATCAAACTAATACCAATAGTAATCAGGGCCTGGATAAGGAAACAGACGTGTTTTCCGTTTTTAGTGAGTATTTTCTGCTCGAAGCTTATGCAGAAGTTGGCCCGGATGATCATCGCAGCCGCGCAAGGCTGTATAGTCTTTTAGAGCGTAAGAATGGTAAAATAACCGTTGTTATGCGTGCGCAAGGAACATATTAGTGGCAAACCAGTTAATTATACGAATTTACCCTCACCAGCCTGGCATGGACCCGGACCTGGTCAGTTGGGTGGTGGCCGGGGCAGATGGCCATTGTAGTGAGATTTATCAGGGCTCTCTGGACGAAGTGACCCCGCAGCTGCAAGGCAACAAAGTCGTGGTGATTGTACCGGGTAATGACATTTTTCTGACGACGGTATCTATCCCCACAAAGAATAAAAAACGGCTATTAACGGCGTTGCCCTACGCGCTTGAAGACCAGCTTGTCAGTGATGTCGAAGACCTGCATTTCGCAGTGGGCGATCAACTCGAAAATGATGAAGTTGCCTGCGCGGTGGTTGAACGTAAAAAAATGGATGAATGGACAGGCCGATTACAACAGTTTGGCATTCAGGCGGATTTTATCATTCCTGACATCCTGTCGTTGCCTGTTGATGATGTCAGTTGGACTTTGCTGGCAGAAGACAGTGAAGTGTTGATGCGTACCGGTAAACAATCAGGGTATTCAATCGAAGTTGAAAATACTGAATCCTATCTTCGCATGTTACTGGAAGAAAACAGTGATCAGGCGCCGGAACGGCTTTATCTGTTCAAGATTGATGGTGCCACTGAATTTTTTCCTGACCTGTCTGAACTGGGGATCGAGATCAAGGAAGATAACTCCGGCAACAGTCTATTGCCCCTGGTAACCGGGATGGATCTGAACAACACGATCAATCTGTTGCAAGGGGATTATAGCCGTCGTGAACAAATGGGCAAAGTATGGCGTCCCTGGTTGCCTGCTGCCGCGATGCTTGCAGGTATGATTGTCTTGCAGCTGGTCATGACCACAACCGACTATTTCCAGTTAAAAAGTAAAAGCGATGCGTTAAAGGTGCAGATTAAACAGACTTACTTGTCCGCCTTTCCTGACACCAAAAATATTGTTAATCCCCGCGTGCAAATGGAACGCAAGCTCAAGGCCTTGCGCGGCGGTTCCGGACAGGACCGTAGCAGTGCACTTGGTTTGATCACGAGCGCCGCACCTATCGACAAGGCAACCCCCGGTCTGGTGGTGCGCAGTGTGCGTTACAAGGAAGGCAAACTTGATGTTGACCTGATTATCAAAGATCTTCAGGCGCTGGATAAATTAAAACAACAACTCATCACACAAGCCGGGATGTCTGTTGAGATCGTCTCGGCCAATTCACGCAACAACCAGGTTGAAAGCCGCTTGAAACTACGGAGTGCGGGATCATGAAAGACTGGTTTTTAGCTTTACAAACACAGGAACGTATTAACGTAACGGCAGGTGCGGCGGCCCTGGCGATTATGCTGTTTTATGTGGCAGTATGGGACCCGATACACAGCAGTGTTGCGCAGCTGGAAAAAAATGTTGCCAAACAGGCTCCCTTGCTGCAATGGATGCAGCAGGCGGCAGAAGATGTCAAAAATCTCAAAGGCACAAAATCACAACTTAAATCCAAAGCCGGTCAGTCACTGTTAAGTTTGGTTGACAGCACTGCTAAAAGTAGCCGGTTAGGTAATGTCTTGAAGCGCGTAAAACCTGATGGCGAGAAAAAAGTGCGCGTCTGGCTGGAAAGTGCATCATTTGATGACATGGTCATCTGGATGGAAAAGCTGAACAAAAGCTATGGTATTGAAGTGTTAACATTGGCGATCGATCGTAAGGATACGCCTGGAAGAATCGACGCGCGTATTACTTTTGTGGGGCTATAAGATAGAGCAGAGAAAAGGTTACAGGGAACAGAGGAAAGGAAGAGAATAAAAGAAAGTAGCTCGTCATTCCGGCATGGGGTTAGCCGGAATCCAGCTGACCCCAAAACAACCCATTGACCGTCGAACACCGACACTGGAAAGAATGCTACGTTGTCAGTATTCCCTTTCTTTCCCCTGGATTCCGGCTAACCCCATGCCGGAATGACGAAAGATTAATTTATCAGGTCTTATTTTTTTACAATATGAAAATTAAAAAAACGCGTACTATTTTACTGGTTGCTTTTCTTTATCTCGGATTCCTTGTTATCACCTTGCCCGCTGAGGTTGCCTATGCTTTTGTGAAGAAGAGTGTGGCACCGGATACGCCTTTCATGCTGCAGGGCATTAGTGGTTCAGTCTGGTCAGGCAAGGCCATCACTGCTGTGGTTTCGGGACAACGTGTTAATTCATTAAGCTGGAGTCTTCAGCCCTGGGCAATATTATTGGGTCGCATGCAAGTGCAACTTGATTTCCGCGATGGTGACAGTTTCGGTCGTGGCAATGTCGCGCGCGGGTTTGGTGGTGCACTCTACCTGTCGGACATTGAAGCACGCATTGCATTGGAAAAAATCACCGTGTTAGCGAAACTGCCTTTGGGTTTGCAAGGTGCGGTTGGATTGAACCTGGCGCAACTTGAAATAGACGATCAAATGTTAACAGAAGCAGAGGGCACGATTGCCTGGCAAAGTGCGGCGTTCAGTTTCCCTTCGCAAGTTAATCTGGGTGATCTAAAGCTCACACTGGCCACTCAAAACAACCAGATCAAGGCAACGCTGGTAGACGGTGGCGGGCCATTACAGGCCGAAGGTTTGCTGACAATCAAACAGGACGGCAAATACAAATTCACCGGCACGTTCGCCGCACGCGATAAAACACAGACCGCATTATCACAAAACCTGCGCCTACTCGGCCGCTCCGGCGCTGATGGCAAAGTCAAAGTAAACAAATCAGGCGCCATCACCGACTTCACCAGTATGTTCTAAAAACTGCTGTATTCACCGCAAAGGCACAAAGGACGCAAAGTTTTTATATTTTATATAGATCTTTCTTTGCGTCCTTTGCGCCTTTGCGGTGAATATAAGTGCTGATTTCGCATAAAAATGTTAGAATGCGCTTCCTTTTTTCCAGGTTTCGGAGTTTTTATGGCGTATGAAAAAATAAGCATCCCGTCTACGGGTGAGAAAATCACTGTCAATGCGGATTCCTCGTTGAATGTGCCAGATTGCCCGGTTATCCCGTTTATTGAAGGCGATGGTATCGGTGTTGATGTGACACCGGTGATGCAAAATGTCGTCAATGCGGCGGTTGAAAAAGCCTATGGCGGTAAACGCAAGATATCCTGGATGGAAATTTATGCTGGTGAGAAAGCTGTCTCAGTCTACGGAAATGATACCTGGTTACCGGAAGAAACATTCCAGGCTGTCCGGGATTATGCTGTTGCGATAAAAGGCCCATTAACCACACCGGTTGGGGGTGGCATTCGTTCTTTAAATGTCGCATTACGCCAGGAACTTGATCTTTATGTTTGTATTCGACCGGTGCGTTATTACACCGGCACCCCGAGCCCCTTAAAATAACCGGAAAAAACCGACATGGTGATCTTCAGGGAAAACTCTGAAGATATTTACGCCGGTATCGAATGGGAGCAGGGCACTGCAGAAGTTCAAAAAGTCATAAATTTTCTAATGACAGAAATGGGTGTGAAAAAAATTCGTTTCCCGGACACATCCGGCATCGGTATTAAACCGGTCTCAAAGCAAGGCACAGACCGGCTTGTCAGAAAAGCGATCCAATATGCAATCGATAATAATCGTGACAGCGTGACCCTGGTGCACAAGGGAAACATCATGAAATTTACCGAGGGTGCGTTCAAGAACTGGGGATATGAGCTGGCAAAGAACGAATTTGGTGCGCAGGAAATAGACGGTGGGCCATGGTGTGAAATGAAAAACCCGAATACAGGTGCGCCCATCGTTATAAAAGATGTGATTGCCGATGCTTTTCTACAACAAATTTTATTACGGCCGGAAGAATACGATGTGATCGCCACGCTGAATTTAAACGGTGATTACGTATCCGATGCGCTGGCAGCACAAGTGGGCGGCATCGGCATCGCGCCGGGCGCCAACCTGTCTGATACCACGGCCATATTTGAAGCAACACACGGCACGGCACCCAAATATGCCGGCAAGGACCAGGTCAACCCCGGGTCATTGATTTTATCTGCCGAAATGATGCTAAGACATCTGGGCTGGACCGAGGCCGCAGACTTGATCGTCAAGGGCCTGTCAGGCGCTATCCAGTCGAAAACCGTGACTTATGATCTGGAACGTCTGATGAGTAATGCAAGCTTGCTCAAGTGCTCAGAATTTGGCGGCGCGATTATTAAAAAGATGTAAACCTTAAGAGCTGTTTGACACGGGGGACACGGGGAACACGGGGGAAAGAGCTAAAGAATGTTTTTTTACCACGGAGGTCACGGAGAAAAGAATGTTGTTTTAGCTCCTTCTCCCTTTGGGAGAAGGTTGGGATGAGGGAGGGGGCATAATAAGAATTATGAACTTGAATTCAAATCCACCCTCACCCTAGCCCTCTCCCAAAGGGAGAGGGGACTAAACCAAAAAGATTTTCTCCGTGACCTCCGTGGTAAAACCCGGTTTTAAATTTAAAAATGCTTTCCCCCGTGCGCCCCGTGTTCCCCGTGTAAAAGGTCCTGGGTCTTAGCTCTCCGCTTCTAAATGCATCCCACGAATAGCTGAATCCGCATAAAAATGTTAGAATGCGCTTCCTTTTTTCCAGGTTTCGGAGTTTTTATGGC
>JAUWSG010000230.1 GCA_030610155.1 Gammaproteobacteria bacterium | reverse complement strand
TTCAGTATCAGGCTAACGTCTTTAATTGGATTACCTTTCCAGATCAATACATCTGCCCAGGCGCCATTTTCAACAACACCTAATTTAGCAGCAATGAAGTCATTACGGTTCTGATTAACATTTTCACGCAGAAACTGGCCTGGTAATGATGTAGACATCTTCATTGTTTCCAGTGAAGTATATCTCAAGTCCTTCGGCAGATCCGTCGTAGGTGAGGCAACGTTCACCAGGGCATTATGCCAGTTATCCCAACCGAACATATCCGAACCAACAAAAGTCTTAACCTTGTATTTTTTCATGGTCTTGATGGCGTTAGTTACACCTTTGCAGACCATCTTGCCTTTAGCCTTCATGACCTCGGTATACCAGTCAGGATATGCACCACATAGAAGCTTGTAACCGCCATAAGGCTGGAATGACCACCAGGCACCGGCTTTTGCCAATGGTTTAATAGATTTTTCCGTAGCCAGAAAACCATGTTCGAAACTCTTGACGCCAGCCTTCAATGATTTTAGATAGGCGTCATCGGTATAAGCATGAATAGCAACATAACTGCCATACTCTTTTGCTACCTGAACGGCTGCTTCCATTTCTTCTGGTGAAGGTGATTGTAAATGCAAAGGATCAAACTCACTGGCAACACCACCACCTGCCATGACCTTGAGGAAATATGCACCATTACGCATATTCCAGCGTGCTGCTTTCAACCATTCCGCACGACCATCAATAACATGAGTGTTACCTACATGTTGTTGATAGTTTTGATGACCAACACCATCGACTCGCGTCGCCCAATCACTGTGGCCACCGGTTGGACCAAGCGCAGGGCCAGAAACGTACATACGCGGACCGGGCAATATACCCTCGTTTATTGCCTTCTTAAGACCAAGAGTCATACCCGCAATATCACGGATGGTAGTAAAGCCACTTCTGAGCAGGTATTCAGCTGCACGTGATGCGTGCGCGCCCTGCACATACGCATCCCACTTATTACCCGCTGCTGTACCGCCATTCAGTGTTAAATGCTGATGCATATCAATAAGGCCCGGTGTGACCGTATAACCCTTGCCATCAATAACATTTGCGCCTTCTGCCTTTATACCTTTCGCAACTTTCTTGATCTTGTTGCCTTCGATCAATACGTCGGTTTTTATTTTCAGACTGCTGCTAGTACCGTCCCAGACATCCACATTGGTAATTAATATCTGCGTCGGTGCTTCTTTTTTAGCGGCGTTTACCAATGTAGTAGAACTGAAAAGTACAGCAGAAACAGTTAATGCCAGAACGGGCATTGATAATTTTTTATTTTTTCTCATATCATCCTCTCAAAACACGTTGCGCTTTATGCAATTCCTGGTCATTCGTCCAGTATGAAAGACCACATCAACATCGGCGAATAACCGCCATGTAGGGGTTGATTATCCGTCCTAAGAAACCTATTATCAATAACATAGCACTTGCCATTTTACGACAATTTAGAGTAACTCTACTAAAACACCTATACCTTTAATCAGTAAAGAATCAAAATCCCCGCAATGGTAAAAAAGAATATCCATTTAGTAAAAGCGGCTTTTCACTCGCAATTTAAAACAGCGATGGAAAGTTGTGGTGTTTCAGCGGATTATTATTTCAAGAAAGTTAAGTTACCCACAGAGGTGAGCGACCCGGAAAGCTTGCTTCCCGTAAAAGCGTTTTATCATTTAATAAATATTGTCGCGATTAGTGAAAATATTCCCGATTTTGGTTCAAGGGTTGCTCAACTAACACCCTGGCATAAAATTTTATCTTTAGCTCCATTAATACAGAATAGTACTGACCTGAAAAACCTGCTCGAAACATTTTGTGCAGTTGCAAGTGGTCAAAGCTCTCCTGTTATTTTCACACTTAAAGATGAGGATTCACATTTTCGTTTTTGTTACACCAACACCCTTTTATATAAAGGGGATATTCAAATGGAGCTGTATAGAATTACCAGCATGATTCAGTTGGTGCAATTAGCAACCGGCGCTGAATGGCGACCTGAAACGATTAACCTGGTCATGCCCAAAACCGAAACCGTTGATGCCTGCCCATTGTTAACAAAAAGTGAGATCCATTTTTCACAACCCGTCTCAACCATATCGATACCCGCTGATTTTCTTCAGCTGCCGGCCCATATCAATATCCCAGAGAAAATAAAAACAGTTAATAACAAACAGGCTGATTTAAATAGTGAATTTTCCAAATCCATACGCCAGATAATTAACACATATACATTAACAAAAAATGTCAGTGTCGAAGAAATTGCCGACATTACTGATATGTCTGTTCGCACCTTGCAACGGCGATTAACGGATTGCGGTCTAAAATTTAATGAATTGCTTAACCAGGCAAAGTTCGATCATGCAAAAGAAAAACTGCAAGATACGCAAATGCCAATCATAGATATTGCAAAGTCTTTAGGGTATTCAGACCCTGCGCACTTTACGCGGGCTTTTCATCGTTGGAGTGGTATTTCGCCTACGGAATATCGTCAGGGATAAAATAAGGGACGAAGGGGCACCGATGACTTTAAAGGTCTCTTTTTAAAACATCTGCACCCTGTCTTTTATAAAGATAACGCACTGAGGAAGCGATAGTTATTACAAATGCTTATAAGGTGCGAAATAAACAATACCAAACATATACTTATATAAACTTCCTGGATAAGCACTTGAAGATTGTTAAGCTATTATTAAGTTAAATTAAGTTACACTATTCCCTGCCCTGCCACTGTGATATTTGCTCTAGTGCGCAACTTGACAAAGTTATGTAAAAAACAAAAAGGAGTCTTGTCATGCAAGCTTTACCGGGACCATTCAAATTTATCATCGTTGCCCTGCTTTCTTTATTTCTGTTTTCCTGTGGCGGAGGCAGTGGTAGTGACTCTTCAGGCACCGGAACAGTAGCCTTACTTGTCACTGACGGGCCAACAGACCAATTCAGCGAAATCAACCTGAACGTTACTAAAGTCGAACTCATGTCCGATAGTGGCCGGGTGACCTTGTTCGAAGGTTTAAAGGAATTTGACTTGTTGCAACTGGCCAATGTCACTGAAATTTTTTCTATGACCGAAGTACCCGTTGGTAGCTATGACAAGATTCGCCTGACACTGACCAGCATTGAATTGGTGTTAAAGTCCAACGGTAGCAGCGTTTATCCCAAATTACTCGGTAACGGTAAACTCGACCTGAATCCGCGCGGCAGTTTCTCTGTCGATGTGGACACGACACTGATGATTCAGCTGGACATCGATGCTGAAAAATCCATTCATATCGTCAAGACCGGTAATGGTATGAAATACCAGTTCCGTCCTGTTGTCTTTGTCAAAATCATCACTGATGCCTTTGATACCAAACTGGTGCGATTGACCGGTGCTGTCGACAGCCTGGATACCGCAGGTGGCACATTCAATCTGTGCAAGATTTCAGCTCAACAAGTGATGCTGATGGATGACGATCTACCCGCTTGCGTCATGATCAATACAGTCGATGCCAAATCCTCTTTCTTTGATGAAAAAGGTAATCCGACTGACATAAACGGTCTTCAGGACGATGATATCGCCACGGTTGTTGGCCATTTTTCCTTTAACGGCCCTGTCGCCTCACCATTAAGCATTGATATGAATGGCAACATGATGCTGGTAGCTGAAGTCATCTGGACGGGTGAATATGCGCAAGTATTAGGAATAGCGCGATCAAGCGTTGTTGCAAATGCCTTCGATTACCAAATCATTCCGAACAAGGACTACAAGGTTAATGGTCCGGTATCGACAATACTTGCTCCCGGAACCAAAATATTCTCACGCCATAATGGCAGCCCCTTGTCTGTAGACGATATACAACCTGGTGTGCCAGCCA
>JAUWSG010000096.1 GCA_030610155.1 Gammaproteobacteria bacterium | reverse complement strand
CTGTGTGACCATGGTCAAAGCGTCAGTGAAATTTTAGAGCATTCAGTACCTGAACCGTTGCTCTACTACCGTTCGACCGATGCTCAGGATCGCTGCAATCGCGAGGCCCCCGAAGCAATACCGATTCGCTATCGCCCAGCACTCAGTCAAGTCACATTAACTCACGCAACTGACTATGATCAGGCCACTACATCTGCAACACGCGCCATGAATTGGGATGTGGTGGATGCGAACCCCGTCATTGAATTAGAAAGCAAACTGGGGGTGGATAAAAGACAATGGCGCCCCGTTCGTGATTTGATAAATAGTGGTCAGTTAGAGAATAACTTTGTTACCGATACCAACAACGATGGAAGAACCAGTTTACGTTTCGGTAATGACATCCAGGGGCGTCTGCCAGAACCTGGCAGTAAATTTATCGCCAGTTATCGTATTGGTAACGGAGTTGCCGGGAATATTGGAGCAGATGCGATTCGTCACGTTGTGACGCTTTCCAATAACATCACTAAAGTACGTAATATATTGCCAGCTCAGGGCGGTACCGAAAAAGAAAGCATGCAAGCGGTGCGTCGTAAAGCTCCGTTTGCATATCGTACTCAGGAACGTGCTGTGACCGAGGCAGATTACGCCGAAGTGACCGAACGCCAAACTGGTATTCAAAAAGCCCGGGCTACCTTCCGCTGGACGGGTAGTTGGCATACCGTATTTATTACTGCTGATCGTGAACGAGGTCTGGCGATAGACAATGAGTTCAGCAGTAATATTCGCGCCAGCGTTGAGAAGTACCGTATGGCCGGGCATGATCTGAATGTGGATTCACCACATTTTGTTCCACTGGAAATAAGTATGTTTGTATGTGTTAAACCTGAGTATTTTCGCAGTCAGGTTAAACAGGCGTTGCTTGGGATATTTAGCAGTCATGAGCTGCCAGATGGCAGTCGGGGCGTATTTCATCCGGATAATTTCACCTTCGGACAAAGCATATATTTGAGTCCATTGTATGCAGCGGCCCAGTCGGTAGCGGGTGTTGAGTCTGTGCAAATAACTCAATTCCAACGCTTACACCAGGACAATAATGAAGCGCTGAAAGCGGGTCAATTGACCCTGGACAGATTGGAGATCGCACAGCTAAACAATGATTCTAATTTCCGCGAACGCGGCATCTTTAAATTAACAATGGGAGGGGGAAAGTGAGCACGTCCGCCACGCAAAATACATTGAACGATTGTGGATGCTGTGAAGGGCAAACCGCGAGTACGCCGCAACGTATTGAAAATCGATCCGGCTTACCCACTATTTCTTATCGGGTTGGCGACTATCATCGTTTCAAAGATAGCATGTTGGCACGCCTGTCTTCATCTGAACAGCCAGAGTTGCATGGTCTGAGTACACGTGATGACAGCGATTTCAGCATTGCGCTTATTGATGCCTGGGCAACGGTATCCGAGGTCTTGTGTTTTTATCAGGAATACTTCGCCAACGAGGGCTTGTTGCGTACTGCAAAAGAACGCTTGTCAGTATTGGAACACGCTCGCTTGATAGGTTACCAGTTACATCCGGGGGTGGCGGCCAGTACCTTCGTTGCGTTCACCATGGATGAAGCACCGGCGGGAGTAGATAACCCTGTGCTTGAAACCACCATTGGAGCCGCTGTGAAAATTCAGAGTACGCCGGGTCCTGATGAGACTGCACAGCTTTATGAAACCGGGAATGAGATTACCGCACGCGTTGACTGGAATGCGATACGACCGCGCATGACCCAGCCGCAACTTATCAACTCCTCCATGCAAAGTGTAGTAATCGACGGTATCACTACCTTCGTTAAACCTGGCGATGACTTATTACTTATTGACCAAACAGATTTCAAATACATACGGAAAGTCACAGGCCTGATTGTTGATGATGTTACTAAAACTACTCAGATAAAGTTATCAGGAGATGGGGTGTCACCCGATGCATATTCAATTGAACCGTTCGATTCAGAAGGCGCATACAACGATTTTGATGGAAAGGAAAATATTGATGATGAGGTTATTGATATCCTGATTACAAGTTCCTGGGCCATGGAAGATATCATCGCAATTGCTGATACCAGGCACTGGGACATAGATGAAATCACTCTGCGTATTAATACCCATACCGATATCGTTGAAAACATAAGTGGGGGTAACGGGGTTTACGGCTTTCATAAACGTGCAAACCTGTTTGGTTACAATGCGACGAAAAAAGTGACCTATGAGGATAGCTATCCACACACCCCAAAAGATATTTCTGAGTGGGCGGAATGGAGCCATGATGAAACCTCCGGTGAACTGTATCTTGATAATGCCTACACGGAAATATTGCCTGGCTCATACATCATCTTAAATTCTGTATACAAAGTAGAAGCCATCAGATCATTATCGCGCACAGCTTATGGAATAAGCGGAAAATCAACACAAATATCATTGGAGGACGGAGAAGCGTGGTGGAGTATTTCGCAAGACCCAATATCAATAATCCGCAAGGCTGAGGTATTGGTGCAAAGTGAAAAACTTGCTTTAACCCAGGTACCCATTGACGAAAAAATTTCTGGCAATCATATTCTTTTAGAACGGGCTGACTTATATTTACGCGGACGACAATACGTATCGATAAGTGGAGAGCGTTGTAATCAAAAAGGAATAATAAGTAGCGAAGTGTTGCAAATTGATGAAGTGCGTTTGGAACATGGATTTACCCGGCTTATTTTTACCTCCGACCTTACGCATGAGTACAAACGCCATACTGTTACCATTAATGCCAATGTCGCGCCCGTCAGTCATGGCGAATCGGTTTCTGAGATACTGGGAAGTGGGGATGCGAGTCTTTCTTCACAAAACTTCAGCTTAAAACAAATACCTTTAACTTATATCAGCGCCGAAACAACGAGTGGTGTTGCTTCCACCCTGGAGCTCAGGGTCAATAACGTTTTATGGCATGAAGTAAAAACCTTCCTTGGCAAAGATCCAGATGAAAAAATTTACACCACCAAGATCAATGACGACGGCCTGACGACTGTATATTTCGGTGATGGTATTGAGGGCGCACGTTTACCAAGCGGTAACAATAATATTATTGCAAATTATCGAAAGGGATTGGGTCTTGGCGGGCTAATCAAATCCGGACAATTAAATTTATTATTAACGCGTCCATTAGGCGTAAAAGACGCGATTAACCCAATACCTTCTTCCGGGGGGGATGACCCGGAGAAACTGGACGATGCACGTGTCAATGCACCGTTGGGATTGTTAACCATGGATCGCGCGGTTTCACTACAGGATTACGAGGATTATAGCCGTAGCTTTGCCGGTATTCGCAAGGCAAGGGCGGTGGCTGTATCCCGGCAAGGTGTGCCGCGTATTTATATAACCCTTGCGGGACCAGATGGAGCCCTGATTGAGCCGTCGACCAGTACCTACAAGAACCTGTTGGGTTCCTTGAAAAATTCAGGCGACCCGTATGCTCAATTTTCATTGCTTAGCTATCGGCCTGCTTATTTCAAGCTGGACGCAGAGTTATATATCCATTCAGATTATATAGCCGATTTTGTAGTCGAGGCTGCACGACTGGCTTTGCGTGAAAAGTTTTCTTTTGATGCGCGTGCTTTTAATCAAGCCGTGCATCTGAGTGAAGTGATTAGCACCTTGCAAAAAGTCGAAGGTGTTACCGCTGTTGATGTCAATCATTTATACCGTAGCGATGAAGGGCCGGTTGACCCACCCCCCGGCTCATTAATGCCCGGGGTTTCCACATCGGGTGATCAAATTGCGGGGGCAGAATTACTGACCCTGGATCCCGCGCCACTTGATCAGATAAGGGTGAAATCATGAGCGTCAGCAGCCAGCAATTATATGATTTACTGCCCACGATTTATCGTTTGCGCGATGGTGAAAATAATGAGGTTCTAAAATCTTATCTAACTGTATTTGCAGAGCAAATCGCAGTCTTGCAGGAAAATATTGATCAACTCTACGACGATCAATTTATCGAAACCTGTGCGGAATGGATGGTTCCTTATATCGGTGATTTAATTGCTTATAAACCTTTACATACGAAAGTAACCAGGGAGTTGTCACAACGCGCTGAAGTTGCAAATACGATTGCCTACCGGCGTCGTAAGGGCACGGCCACAATGCTTGAACAGCTGGCGCGGGACGTGACCGGTTGGCCGGCGCGTACTGTTGAGTTTTTTCAAATACTTGCGACTACTCAATATATGAATCATACGCGTTTGCAAAACCACTATGCGCCTGATTTATTAGATTGGCAGGGATTACAGTCCATAAAGACCGCGTTTGATATCACGGCGCATAGCGTAGATGTTCGTCATATTGATACTGATCTGGGTAAATATAATATTAAGAATATTGCTATCTATCTGTGGCGTTTGCAAAGTTATTCACTCACGCAGTTTCCATTGATTCCTGTATCGCCAGGGCGGTATTTTCTGAGTCCGCTACAACACGATATACCACTGTTTAACAGACCGGTTGCGGAGAGCAACATTACCCACCTGGCGGAGCCGTTGAATGTCCCGCACACGATTAACCGGCGAGTCATGGACGTGGAATTGTTGGCTTATTATGGTGAAGGGAAAAGTATTTCGATCTTTGAGGATCTGAATAATGCTGACGGGGATTTAGATATTATCTCTGAAAACGTTATCCGCATATGTTGTCTGTCCGATAATGATGGAAACTGGATTAACGAACCACTTAATGAACCAGTTGCCCCAGGCATTTTCAAAAAAATAATTGCTCTCGACCCTGAAACCGGGCGTCTTGCCATACCTCCGCACATGATTGCCGATGAGCCAAACTTGTGGGCAACGTTGCATTTCGGCTTTAGCGCGAATATGGGTGGCGGAGAATATGAGCGCGCAAGCGCTTTCGATTCAGTGCTTACAACGGTTGAGTCTGTCAGTGGTTCACAAAGCATTCAAACTGCCCTGGATAATTTGTCTGGGGAAGGTGTTGTGGAAATAGAGGATAGCGGTCGTTATCCAGAAACACTTTCTATAGAGGTTAATGCAGGACAAACAATTGAATTGCGTGCCGCTAACGAGCATAGCCCCCTGGTACTACTTGATGGTGATTTGGAAATTCGTGGGCTTGAGCCAGCGTCAGGAAGTGATGAGGGTGGTGTGGTCACCCTGGATGGTTTACTGATAGCTGGTGGGTCCATTGTTATTCCTGCAACTAACAACGGCTTACGCATATTACATTTGCGCCATTGCACACTGGTACCGGGCATTAATCTTGATCAGGGTGGCGCACCAACTGCCCCTGAAATACCCGGTATATTCGTTGCATCAAGCGCAGTTCAGATTGTAATTGAAGATTGTATTATAGGGGCGCTGCGTGTGGTTGAGGGTGCAGAAGTCAGAATTGAAAATTCTATCGTAGATGCTAACGCCAGCGATGCAATAGCCTATGCAGCACCAGATTCAATCAGTGCAGGTGGCACACTGACGATTATAAACAGCACCGTCATCGGCAAGTTGCACACGCGAATTATGCAGCTTGCATCCAACTGTATTTTCGACGCCAAATTAGCACCAGACGATTCCTGGCTAAGCCCGTTATTGGCAGAGCGTAAGCAACAGGGTTGCGTTCGTTTTAGTTTCGTACCACTGAGTGCACGCTTGCCGCGACGCTTTCGCTGCCAACCTGAGCTTGCGGTCAACCAGGCCATACAAAAAGCACAAGCTCGGCAGGGTTCAGTCCTTAACTCAGCTCAAAAATCACTGATCAGCGCTCGTATTGTAAATAGTATTTACCCGGTATTTACGGATACCCGATATGGGCAACCCGCCTACATGCAATTGGCTTTGTCATGTGCCAAAGAGATCTTAAGCGGCGCAGACGATGAATCAGAAATGGGAGCATTCCACGATTTATTTCAGCCACAGCGCGAAATAAATTTAAAACTCAGATTAAAAGAATATTTACGCTTTGGTTTGGAAGCGGGGGTTTTCTATGAGACATAAAATCTATTATCAAGGCTGCCATTTTAGTGACAGTATGATCGGAGAAAAATCATGAGTGGTGATTACAGCAGAAGAACATTCAAGTCTAAGCGCCATTACAGCGGTGTTTTGATGCAGCAAGGACGAGTTCAGCTCGATGCTGATTGGAACGAACAGCTTGCTATCAATATTCGGCGACAACGTGCACAAACGGTTGACACAATAGGGCGCGCTGTCGTGCCGCTGGAAACGCGCGATGGTTTCAAGCTTGAGTTGAATGCTGGTGTACTTAGTATTTTCCCCGGGCGTTTATATATTGATGGCTTACTTGCTGAAAATCATGGAGCAAGTCCGTCAGAATTCTATGCGGTACTCGATGAAGAGCGTGGCTCGGAGCCGGTGCTTTACCATGAGCAACCATACTTCCCGAATGTCGCAGACATTGCACCATTACCTAGCACCGGTGCCGGCATCGCCTATCTTGATGTCTGGCAACGCGAAGTGACTTATGTTCAGCAGCCGGATTTAGTTGAACCCGCCGTGGGGGTAGACACTACAGCGCGTTGGCAAACTGTTTGGCAAGTTAAAGTTTTACCGGTCGAAACAGTGGCTGGTGAGGAACTGGAATGTGCTGACCAGATCCCTGCCTGGGATGAATTGGTTGCACCGGGTGCAGGAAGGTTATCTACCGGGATTGTAGACTCACAAGAAGAGGAGAACATGTGCCTGGTGCCGACAGAAGGCGGTTACCGTGCATTGGAGAACAGACTCTACCGGGTTGAAGTCCACACAGGTGGTAGTTTTGATATCGCCAAATTTAAATGGTCACGCCATAACGCTTCAATAGAGACTGCTGTATATCAAATCAGTGGTCTCAATCTTACGGTCGCACAGGCACAGTGGGATACAGTTCGTAGTTTTAAAATCGGTGACTGGGTTGAAGTAACAGATAATGCGCGTGAATTTTCTGGTGTTGCCGGTGAAATGCGACTGGTTACCGGAGTTGACTATGCACAGAATATTATTGAGTTGGAATCAGCCTTGCCACCCGCCGATTTTCCCACCGATGTAAATGATGTGCCGTTGCCTGATCGCCACACCCGGATCCGGCGTTGGGATCAAAAAAACGATGTTGATTTGAATACCGGCCTGGCCACAATTACAAATGAACCGGTCTATCTTGAGGACGGTATTCAGATTAGTTTTGATATCGACATGTCTCCAGCTCTAAGTGGTGAATTCAAGGTCGGTGATTATTGGTTGTTTTATGCGCGCAGTGCCACGGCGAAGATTGAGTTGCTTGACCAAGCACCACCGCGAGGAATTCATCATCATTTTGCCCGTTTGGCAATCCTTAATTTCCCAAACGATCAAGACGATTGCCGCATTCATTGGCCGCCCGAGTTTGGTTTTTCCTGCTGCTGTACCGTAACTGTGGGTGATGGTGAGTCCAGTCACGGACAATATAACTCGATCCAGGAAGCAATAAACCAATTGCCCCTGGGCGGCGGTAGAATTTGTGTGTTGCCGGGTCACTATTCCGAGCATATCTCAATACGCGGCAAGGCCAATATTATTATCTCGGGTTGTGAAAGTCACACCACAATTTCATCGAGAGAGGGAAGTGACTTTACCAGAGAACCGGTCATTCGAATCGAGAACTCAGAAAATATTCGTATCGAATTGTTGACTATATCCGCTAATCAGCAAGGTGAGGGAATATTCATTAATCAAACCGATCAAATATCAGATGATATTGAATCGGAAACACATCGTTTGAGATCGCGGGTTGAGGTTAACAATATAAGCCTGGAAAAACTCAGTATTAACGCTGGTTTTGGAAGTGCTATTCGTTGTGAAACCGGTACCCGAATTAAAATACAAAACAACGTTATACAAATGCGTAATGAACAGGGCCCATGGCCAGGTATTTTTGCGGTGGGAGTAGATGTTTTAATTAGCAATAACGTTGTAAGTGTGCTGGTTGAAAAAGATAGTTCTGAAGCATTAGAGCGTCACATTGGAAAGGACATTGGGCGAGGTGGAATTCAGTTAGGAGGGACCTCTGAACAAGTTAAGGTGCACAATAATTTTATAAAAAATGGCATAGGCGATGGGATTAGCCTGGGGAGCTTGAGTGTAGCGGTTGAAGATGAAGTTCCTGTTATTAAAACAATAGCACTTTTAATGGTTTCCGAAGATCAACGCGATCGTTGTGAGCCTCCGTCGATCAGAATCCCTGGTGCATTCCGTCGTGAAATGTTCGATCCTGAGTTGAATAATCTGGAGATCAGGCCAGGTCTGAATATCGAAGATATTTTTGAGATTGATGCGAATGGTAATATTAAAGATCCTCCAGCTCTTGTTTCTGCGGGCGACCTTTACGATATCGAAATTTTCGATAACCATATCGAAAATATGGGACGTAATGGTATTGGTGTGGTCGGTTTTTTTGATCTCGAAGAAACTGATGAATTTATCAGCATCGAAAACCTGTCTATTAACCACAACCGGATTGAAGGCTGTTTAAACAGTGTGTTACCTGCGATTTCTGCAGTTCTTGAAGACGACATGGGATACGGCGGCATTGCCCTGGCAGATGTATTAAATTTACGGATTCATGATAATGATATTGTAAACAACGGGTCTAATCCTCTTGATCCCGTGTGTGGAGTTTACGTTCTGCACGGCGAAGGGGTAGAAATCTGTGATAACAGAATTGTGGAAAATGGGAGGAAATTGAATGACGATACCAGGTACAAAGCAGGCCCACGTAGCGGTATACATCTTGTATATGCAATCACACCCACTGTGTCTCTTTCGCTAAGCAGCCCGTTAAGCAATGCAACCAGGCTAAACAATTTACCACGTCAAAATGGCGTACCTGCAGCGAAGATACATAACAATATTATTGTAAATCCAGTTGGGCGCGCCTTGACAATCAATGCCTTAGGTCCCGTTGTTGTCACTGATAACCAATTAACCAGCCGTGGGGCAATTAGGGGTGCAGAATCCGCAAAAGCGAGTGCGGTGTCAATATTAAACCTGGGTTTATCAAATGAACTTTATTTACAAATAGCCGGGTTCGCTCAAATTGCTAATAAGAGATCAAATTTATTTTCATTAACGTCAAATTTCAAGAGTACCGCTGCTGATAGCGTGACGTTTTTAAGCTCAAATTTAGATGATTTTAAGTTGGGCCGTTATCTGGCTAATGGAAACGTAATGTTTGCAAATAATCAGGTTGTGTTAGATGAAATAGACACGATGACCAAGCAGATTATTTCTGCAGTAAGGATCCTGAGCATGGACGACATCAGTTTTAATAATAATCAATGTGATTATTCTTTGTTAGGAGATTTCATTATCTTCCCAAATATTTTTCTCGCACCGTCCTTGCGGGTTACCGATAACCGTTTTAAAGAGAGTCTTTCAGGAGCACTATTTTCTGTATTGGCACTCGGCATGATGAATACGACCACTGACAACCAGGCGACACATTGTATTATTTCGCGTGGATTACCTGGCATGGAGGTTGTGAAAGATAATATCGAGTTATTTGGCGTGCTTACGGGAGGTGGAAATGAATCCATTTGTGCCAAATTCCGTTCAATGCTGCCAGGAGAGTAATTATGGCTACTAATAAAGTTAGGAAAATACACGTCGCTGAATACAGCAAACATTTTTCTGATCAGGTAAATGATGCAGACGGCCTGTATGCGGAATCATTGCAGAGATTAAAGAAAATACGTGGAGCGCGTAAGAATCATCAAAAACGCCAATTGAAGCGCCTGACAAGAAATCTTGGCGAGTCGAACCCAAGGGTTTTAAGGAATGCCGAAAGGATAGTCCGAGAGCAAGAGATGGAAAACTATATTAGTGTGGCAATTGACAAAACCACCATAGATACCGACTCGATTAAAGACAGCTATATCCTTCGTGGAAAAATTAGAGCGGATAGCATCAAAGGTATTGCAAGTTTCAAGGTTCAGTTACAAGACTCGAGAAATAATGTTATTGGTAAGCCAGTCAAAACTGACAGTAATGGTAACTATTCTATTGTGGTAGATATCAAAGAAGGTGAAAAACCCAGAAACTTGAATATTGTCGTGTTGGATAAACAGGATACCCCGCTACATAAGGATAAATTACCAGTTTTTCTCAGGTCCGGTGTCGTAGATACGCGTGACATCCTGATCGCAAAAATTGACAAAGTAGATCGCAGCAAAGAAAGGGTGCTAAAAGACATTTTGAAACCAAAAGGAAAGGTTCCGAAAAAGGTAGTCCGGAAAAAGGTAGCACCGAAAAAGGTAGCCCGGAAAAAGGTAGCCCGGAAAAAGGTAGCTCCGAAAAAGGTAACTCCGAAAAGAAGTGGCTAAAAGAGTTCGTAAGAGCAAGATGGGAGTTTTGCGTGATCACCTTTATGCATCAAAGCATTGCTGACTGATACGCTGCAGACCGGTCACCAGACCATTTTATTCGCAGGAACGGGCACCGTTGACATGATTGAGCTGAAATTCAAAACACCGGCCGAATGGGCCGAAGGCATTGCTAATGCGATAGATGTTTTTCTGCCGGATCATGCCACGGCGGAGAAAAAGGCGTCGAGTATGGCGATGACCATGGTGTCCCATTACCCCGATAAGCCCGAGCTTGTGACTGCCATGGTTGACCTGGCCCTGGAAGAGCTCAGTCACTTCCGGGCCGTCGTCAAACTCATGAACGAGCGCGGTCTGAGCCTGCTTCCTGATCAGAAGGATTTATACGTCAACGCCCTGCGTCGCAGTTTCCGGGACGGAAAAGACCATTATTTTATGGATCGTTTACTCGTGGCCGGCATCGTCGAGGCCCGGGGCGCTGAGCGTTTCGGCCTGATCGCCGAGGCCTTGCCGGAAGGCGAAAT
>JAUWSG010000047.1 GCA_030610155.1 Gammaproteobacteria bacterium | reverse complement strand
CCCCCATTAATGACACACCAAAATAAATCGTTTAATCTTCTATTTCAACTTTCTGCCAGGTAACCATACTCGCATCAAGCTGGCCAGTGACTTCAACGATAGAACCCACTGAAATAGTGTTATAAAAACTGGCGGAACCGATAGCCAGGTCATTCTGTTTGAAATCACTATCCGCGAACCCGATAGTATCAACACTAAATCCAAGCAACCCAAAATTACTCGACATTGCATTTACAACTGTAACCGGCCCTCGCAAAGAAACATCTATACCAATACCACCAGACGCACTGGTCAGTTCAAGTTGCCTGGCGATCACAGTGGTATTATTGCTTAATGGATACCCCCTGACCTTTACAACATTACCCGGCACGAAATCGGTTAAATCAGTTATCGAATCACCATTAAACTCGGTAAAAGAATTCGTCTGAATTATAATCCCGTCAAGACCAACCAGGGTCAGCGTATCAATGCCAACATTCGCAACCTCTGCTTCGATTCGGACTGCATCACCAAACTCGACTTCATCGGCAATCAGCACACCGTTGACCAGCATACCCTCTACTTCGATGAATACACCTTCCACAATATCTACCGCCACTCCACCTTCGTAGACCGTATTGGCATCAACCTGAACAGGCAGGTTATTGACAGAAAAATTTGTAGCCGATGTAACACTGGTTACAAAGCCTTCTACTTCAATCTCATCCACTTCATTGTCATTAAACTGTTCCTGTTCTATTTTCACTGCATTAAGCGCAGCACCATCGAAGTTGCCTTTTATTTCCACGAACTGACCATTCGCCAGTGTAGCGTTAGCGACATCGGATATATCAGCGCCGGAATAATTAACCTGCAAAGTGCCAACATTAAATGTTTGTGCAACTGTGTCCAGGTTTGCCACAGTACCAAAGAGTTTTGATTCAGTGCCACCCGATAACTCAATGCGGGCTGCTGTAATGATGCCATTAGCTTTCACAAAACCACTGACTTCAACAACATCACCTGGAGAAATACCCGTGATACCAGCAACGTTGTCAAACCAGGTTGCTGCACTGACTTCTATCGTTTGCCCCATAACAGTCAAGGTATCCACCCCGTTATTAGTCTGCACCACACCTTTGATAACTTCTTTGACACTGACAGAATCAGCTGTACCCGTTAAGCCATCAGGATTAATCGTGCCCTTAACGGTCACGACCATACCCAGTTTAAGATCACTTTCACTACCTGCAACACCTTCGAGCGAGATGGCACTGGATGTTGTTTCAAATTCAACCCCATTGACAAAAATACTGCCAAATTCCGTTATTTGACCGACAGATACATCGCTACTGGCAGGCCCTGTCGCGCCTGTACCACCTTCACCACCACTGCATGCAAATAACAACAGCGTTGAAAGCACAGTCAGTAATGCTGTAAATCGAGTGACGGTCTTCATTTTTTACTCCTGGTCAATATCATCGATATTAGTTTCTTCAAAATAATAAACACCAATGCCAGCCGCTTTACGACCTGTCCCCTTAATAGCCGGGTTTGTGTCTCTGTCGTTGGCGGACATTTTGTGGTCCATTTGTTCCATTAATTTTTGCGCTTTCTCTTCTATAAACGCCTTGAGTTCCGGGATAAATTCTTCAGGGAGGTTGTCATAAAATACTTTTCGCTGAAAATATGGCGCATCGTCTTTTTGATAAATATTGTGTCCAATTGCGTTTATCAATCCGGCGACATCCCGTCCAAGAATACCCAGCTTTTCAGATTCTACCGAGGAAGGAATATAAGCCCGCTTGACGAGTTGCAGATTTCCATTATCTAATTCTTCGACCACTTGTGCTTCAACAAGTTCGTCCAGAATAGTACGTGCAGGGATATCACCACTAAAAGCGGCGACTAATTCAACAAAAGAGGGACTTTTGTCGTCATATGGCAAAATCGCGGGTTGTTGCTGACGATCTGAAAATCGTGGATCCCTTACCCAGCCGGAAACGACCCTGGCGGCACGATTATATCGCTCGAAAGCCCAGACATCATCCACATCCCCCTGCTCCAGTAGGCGATGGACTTCTTTTCGGGGAATACCGGTAACAGTTGAAATACGGGACTTTGTTTGCTTTTTACCTGAGGCATCAATGTCTTCAGCCGCCACCTCAACATAGATGGGCTTGATTATATCCAGCAGCGCACCATAAAGAATTCCGTTTTTAAGCATAATGCGCACTAACGGTTTCAGTAACTTCTTGATCGCTGCAAATAAAACAGTATTTTGAGGCATCAAATCAGTCCATATTCATATTATTATCCCACTTCACTTTATGGGATTTTACGCCCATTTTAACTAAAGTCAACTATTTATCAACCTAACCCATATTCGTGCCGAAATTAATCCCCGTATACTCGATACTTTTTTCTGTATATTTTCAATCTATTACAAATATTTTTCGGATCTGGCTCATAAATTTTACGTCGAAACACAAAATCCTGTTGACAGTCGTGATAAATGGGTTTATTTTCCCATTTAATGTTCTGGGACTATTTTTCCCATTTTAGAACACGACTCAGGTGAACCTTATCGAAGAGTCACAATACACGGCAGCTATGCACCAGGAAGTAATAAAAGAGGCAAGGAAAATGAAAGAAGTCATTATCAACTTATCCAAAGATGTAACAAAAGCAATTTTTTATTCTATTTGCGCGTTCTCTGCATCTATTGCGCTTATCGTCTTTATTTATTCAATCAAGAACTCAACGCTGATTACCGGCTAAATTCGAACATCAAACTAATTAGTATTAAATCGAGGACACTAAAATGAAATTTACTAAAACACAATTGACTACAAGCCTTGCGGTCATTCTGGGCACCCTCAGCCTGTCAACTTCTCTTACAGGTTGCTCCTCAAGTGGCAGCGGTTCAACCCCCTCTTCTTCTTCAACAACATCCGGTGTCATTACCGGCTTTGGCAGCGTTTATATTAATGGCGTGGAATATGAAACAACAAACGCCACTATTCGCGTAGAAGATTCGCTGGCTACTGAATCGGCGCTTGCGATGGGCATGGTCGTTACTCTCCAGGGTAGCGTGAACAGTGATGGCATGACTGGCACAGCAACCAGCATTTCTTATGACGACAATGTAGAAGGTATCGTGCTAGCTAATACGATTGCCATCGACGGTAAAATTGACGTCATGGGACAAATGATTAATGTTAGCGCTGACATGGCATTTGAAAGTCATGTTCCGGGCATCACAATGCCAGAAGAAATTGTTCCGGGAAATGTTATTGAAGTCAGTGGTTATACCGCCGGTGACGGAATGATTTTTGGAACACGAATTGAAGTTAAAAGTGCCACCTACACGCCTGGCGAAGAAATCGAAGTCAAAGGTAAAGTCAGTGGCGCAACAGCAACATCATTTATGATCGGCACCCTGAATATCGATTACAGCACTGCCACTCTGGATGGTTTAACAGCACCCATAGCAGACGGCACCTATGTTGAAGCCAAGAGCATAGAAGCGATCGATACCCTCACCATGACCATGGTAGCGTTCAAAGTAGAAGCTGAAGACGACGACATGGATGACAGTGAAGGCAGTGAAGTTGAAATAGAAGGTGTTGTCACTACTCCTGTTACAGACAACACGTTTATGCTGAATAGTACAATAGTCAGATACAATTCGGATACCGAATTTGAAGACGGAACAGCAGCTGACATCGTTATGGATGCTAAAATGGAAGTCGAAGGCACTTACAACGCAGCCAACGAGTTAGTCGCCGAAGAAATCGAATTCAGAAAAGGGTCGGAAATAGAAGTAGACGCATTTATCGATGCAATAGGCACTGACTCAGTCACTGTTTTTGGCAAGTCCTTTACCGTCGACAACTTCACAGCCAAAGACGATGACAGTGACTCGGATGTCTTTTACTTTGACCTGGGTGATCTGGCAATAGGCGACCGTATTGAATTACGCGGCTATTTTGATGATGCGACATCATCGTATATTGCAACCAGGCTGGTAAGAAATAACGACGACAGTTCTGAACTGGAAATTGAAGGCCCTGTCGATGCAGATGTCATAGCAGGAGTGACCACCAGCCTCAGCATGTTTGGCGTGACTGTGGACATTTCAGCCATTACCCTGACGAGCAATATCGCCGCGGGTGCCAGTGTTGAGTTTAAAGGCAGCTATGATGGCAGCCAGTTTATTGCGACAAGCATTGAAGATTAATTTCTACTCCGACTCCAGTGTAGCACTTCGGCCGATACCTTAAAAAATATCGGCCTTTTTTTACGCTATGATTTCTCCTCTGAAGCGTTTATTCTAGCTAGCCTGAAAACAATCTGGAACCTGAATTTTTTTGAAATAGAAAATGCTGTTCCATGCTAACGACTCAACAAGGAGAACAAGATGACTGCATACACCTGTGAAAAATGTGGAATGAGCATTGGCACTATGACCTGTGGTAAATGTGGTAAAGAACTCGTCCACAGCACCATCACCACGGATGACGGTTCGACGGTACACGTTTCGGAATGCCCTGACGGACATGGCAAGGTGAAATCACCTATGTGCTGTGGCCAGGACATGAGCTGCTCTGTTTAATCCTGTTGTTTATATTAAACAGAACAGACCTGGTGAAAAAACAGTTTTAATTAAAACATATACCTGACTATGACAGATGCGGTCGTTGCAAAAGAAGAACTTTCTGCATCAACAACGACCGTAATGCCATTGCTTGTTGTTGTTTCTTCGCCATCGGTCCTGGTGTACTGAAAGGTCATGTCGATACCGGCGCTGAATTGTGGAATAAAAAAATACTGGACGCCGATAGTAGGTGCAATAAAATAACCGTCTTCATCGGTCACACTTGAAACGGCAGGCAGAATCAGAGATGCCTCGCGATTATCCTTTACCTTTCTTCTTATAAAACCTAACCTGGCGCCATAGTACAAAAATGTTTTTTCTACGAGGGGATCATTTTTAAAGATCCCGACGCCAAGCGTCGCTGTCCTTGAGTCCCTTTTTGATCGGGTGTTATCCACCAGGTTAATAGTATCTGTTTTACTTTTTTTGGCAGAAATCGATGGCTCAATCAACCAGCCATTGGTTTCTATCGGAATAAAAAAACCTGGCGAACTGTCAATTAACGCCCCAATACCAACCCGTGTCTCCGCTACCACCGACGAAATTGGTACGATAAGGCTAAAAAGAAAAACAACGTGTATTTGTATATGCCGGGGCATAGTTGCTCCCTTACTCAGATAAATACAGCAATCGTATAATTACTATCTTGCTCGAATTGTATATTCTGGTCAAATTGATTTATCTGAAGATGCAACAAAATAAAGCTATCAAAACCCATACATATCTGCTCTTCTCTACCAATAGTTAAATAGCCTTAAATCTATTACTAATGCTCACCAGCAAAACAGGAATTCTTCCAGGCTCATACTCACACTCATACTCGAAGAGGCTCAACCCAATAACCCGCGCCTTAATCGCCTGTTAACAGGAAAATAAGATATCTGACTTTGTATCTCGATTCACAGGAAGCTTATATTAAAGAGACTTATAATTATGGGATTCTAACCCTTTATATTTGACCTTTTAATATTTTTGAGGCCATAATAATTCTGCAATGGATCATGTAACAAGGAGAAAAAAGTGTTTAAATTTACCCGAGAAAAACTCGCCTGTTTTCGCTATATCATCCTTATATTAGTAGGCTACTCAGGAATTGTTATTAGTGTTGCAGAAGCTGGAGAAGCCACGGAAGTGATAGAAGAAGCACTGGAAGCTTACAACAAACAAGACCTCAGTAGCACTGCTGATGCTCTAAATGAAGCGCTCGCGATTGTGATACAGGAAAAAGCGACCAGGATGGAAAAAAAGTGCCCCAAGGCGCTTGATGGCTGGGAAAAAGAGAAAACAGTTTCAAATTCATCTGGTGCCATTTTTGGTGCAGGCACAGTCACCGAATGTAGTTACCGCAACGGTAATAACAAAGTCACTATCAGCTTCACAGTAGATTCACCCATGATCCAGTCTATGATGATGATGTTTAATAATCCGATGTTTGCAACTGCAGATGGAGGTAAAGTTAAACGTATCAAGGCAGACGGTAAAAAACATAAGACGATCATTAAATATAATGAGCAAAGAAAATCCGGTGAGATCACGTCTATATTCGAGACCATCCTTGTCAGCGTGAAAGGTAAAGCCAGCCAGGACGTTTTAATATCTTTTTTTAAAAGTATTAAGTTTAGTTCGTTGAATTCTGATTAGTTATGGTTTCAACTCTTCCTGTTCAACTATTGATCTCTCGAAACTAACCAACCAAAAAGGCCCACAAAAAAATGTGGGCCTTTTGCTTTGTATGGCGCGCCCGGAGAGATTCGAACTCCCGACCAACTGGTTCGAAGCCAGTTACTCTATCCAGCTGAGCTACGGGCGCATTGAAATTTAACGCTATGCATGCTTTTGTAGTTCTAATTCACTCCAGCTCAACCATCCTTGGTTGAGCGTTCGTGGTCGCGATCATCGCTCACAACATCAAATGACGATCAAAACACTTCAATATGGCGCGCCCGACACGATTCGAACGTGTGACCGCCTGGTTCGTAGCCAGGTACTCTATCCAGCTGAGCTACGGGCGCTAAAACTCTTTTTGCAAATATAAAAACCCAGGTTATATCCACATTAATGGCGGAGAGAGAGGGATTCGAACCCTCGATGGGGGTTAACCCATACTCCCTTAGCAGGGGAGCGCCTTCAGCCGCTCGGCCATCTCTCCACAAAACCTGTTTATCGATCCCGGAGACTTACCCCGGTCGTAATCTTTCTAAGCTCGGCTCCATGCCTCACTAAGAAAGCCAGGATTTGCCGTCCATGGCAAATCCGTTCGTCGCGCTGCGAAGTGACATAAGTCACTTCGGTCACTCCTCACCCCTTAGCAGGGGAGCGCCTTCAGCCGCTCGGCCATCTCTCCACTTAACCTGTTTATCAATCCCGGAGACTTCTCCGGTCGAAATCTTTCTAAATCTTAAAATTATAAAGATCCACCCTTACGGGATCGGTATTCTCCCAAAAAAGGAATCCAATGAAAACAATTATTGAAGAATAATCAGTATTTAAGGGAAACAAACGGTAAGAAATGCCGCAAATGTGCCAACCACAAGGGTTTCTACTATGAAACCCTCGATTAAAACGACTTGTCTATGATTTTCTGACGGAGAAATGATTACAATACAAACAAATAATAATTTATGCTTTCAGCTTACAATATCGTCATGGTGAAATTTTCACCATAAAAGAATGATCTTTTTTAACCGGCATTATCGGCAACAGATTTGCCTTGCTCTTCAGCTTTTTCGCGCTGAATGCGTTCATAGATTTCTTCCCGGTGGACTGAAACAGATTTGGGCGCATCAACACCGATCCGTACCTGATTTCCCTTGACCCCAAGTACTGTGACGGTCACATCGTCACCAATAATCAAGGTTTCACCTACTCGTCTTGTCAATATTAACATTAACTATCTCCTTCCAGATCAATTAGCTCCTGATACGATATCATTCAATACGTATGTTACTACTGAATATTTATCGACCAGTCCCACGAAAACTTCAACCAAAATAAAACGTTAAAGATACCCTCGCAATGCAATTGCGACTTTCCCCACCTTCAAATTGATCGACTACTCAAGTTCCCAGCTTGGATACAAAGTACCAACTAGTATTTTGTTTTTCCTGCATTATCCGGCTCTTCATCAAGCCCGAATGCAACGTGTAACGCCCTGACAGCCAGTTCAAGATACTTTTCATCCACGACAACTGACACCTTGATTTCCGATGTAGATATCATCCTGATGTTAATACCTTCGTCTGCGAGCGCTTTAAACATTGTGCTGGCAATCCCTGCATGAGAGCGCATACCCACACCGACAAGTGATACCTTGACGATCTTATTATCCCCCGAGACTTCCCTGGCACCGAGTTCTTTGGCTGTATCTTGTAAAATAGCCAGTGCTTTATCGTAATCATTACGATGCACGGTACAGGTAAAATCAGTTGTACCATCCGCGCCGACATTCTGAATAATCATATCGACTTCAACGTTAGCATCACCGATGGGGCCTAATATACGATGTGCAACACCAGGTTGGTCTGGAACACCTTGTATAGTGAGTTTAGCTTCATCTCGGTTAAATGCTATACCTGAAATCAGCGCCTGTTCCATGCCCCTTTCCTCATAGGTAATTAACGTCCCTTCTCCTTCCTCAAAGCTGGACAACACCCGCAACGGTACATTATATTTCCCGGCAAACTCAACTGCCCGAATTTGTAACACTTTTGATCCCAGGCTGGCCATTTCCAGCATTTCTTCAAAAGTAACACGATCCAGGCGACGCGCCTCGGGTACCACACGCGGGTCCGTTGTATACACGCCGTCAACATCAGTAAATATCTGACATTCCTCAGCTTTTAACGCCGCTGCCAGTGCCACCGCCGTGGTATCTGATCCGCCACGACCCAGGGTCGTGATATTGCCTTGCTGATCAACACCCTGAAAACCAGCAACAACAACAATATAACCTTCTGACAAATCCCGCTTCACTCTGGCGCCATCGATATCCAGGATACGCGCCTTGTTATGCGCATCATCGGTCAGAATATGTACCTGGGCACCCGTATAAGATCTTGATTTACAGCCTAAATTTTGTAATGCCATCGTTAATAACGCGATGGTGACCTGTTCCCCTGTTGACAACAACACATCCAGCTCACGTTCACTGGGGTCACTACTGATGCCTTTGGCAAGCTCAACCAAACGATTCGTTTCACCACTCATGGCTGAAACCACCACCACTACATCATGACCTTTATTCTTATAATTCAGTACCTTGCTAGCGACATCATGAATCCGTTCAAGGCTGCCGACCGACGTACCTCCATATTTCTGTACTAGCAGGGTCATTTTTTGATTGTGTCCGAAAGGCAAGAATTAAACATCATTTCTCTTATTATTGTAAAGTGTATTGTGTAAAATTTATGTTAAGAAAGCAGATAACGTTCCCCAGTAAACATATGGAAACACTATAAATATTTTTGTAGTGAAAATAAAGTGGAAATAAAATGGACTATCAGGACAACTGCTTTTCTACCCACTGAGGAACAGATTGTAAGGCATCGACCAGTTCTGCTGGATTGTCTCCCCCGGCCTGGGCCATGTCTGGCCGGCCACCACCCTTTCCCCCCACTCTCGCGGCAACCACGTTAACAAGATCACCGGCTTTTATTTTACTGGTGAAATCCTTGGTTACACCGGCAATCAGGCTTACTTTCCCGTCTTTGACTGTCGCCAGCACAATCGCTGCCGAGCCCAGTTTGTTCTTTAACTGATCAACGGTGTCTCTTAAAGATTTAGGGTCAGCCCCTTCCAGATTGGCCGCCAGTACATTAATGCCTGATATCGACACTGCCTGGCTTGCCAGATCACTACCCTGGCTACTGGCGAGCTTGGCTTTTAATTGTTCAAGTTCCTTTTCCAGTTTGCGGTTGCGTTCGACAAGCTGCCCGACTTTGTCTTCTACATTGTCTCGTGACCCTTTGACCCGCTGTGCAATACTGGCAAGCTGCGTTTCATTTTCCGTCACCCAATTCAGGGCTCGCTGACCCGTGACCGCCTCAATTCGTCTGACACCTGCCGCGATACCCGTTTCAGAAAGTATCTTTAAGAAACCAATATCACCTGTGCGCGCAACATGAGTTCCACCACACAACTCAACAGAAAAATCACCCATACTAAGGACACGCACCGTCTCGCCATATTTTTCACCAAACAGGGCCATGGCACCGCTATTGCGGGCATCATCCAATGACATCAGTTTAGTGACGACCTCATGATTCAAGCGTATATGTTGATTAACAATATCCTCAATACGTTTGAGTTGTTCGGCTGTGACCGGCTCGAAATGTGAAAAATCAAAACGCAATCGTTGCGGATCAACCAATGAGCCTTTTTGTCCAATATGGTCACCCAGCACATCACGTAATGCGGCATGTAACAAATGCGTTGCAGAATGGTTATATGCCGTCATCTGGCGTGCCCCGGCATCAATGCTGGCCTCAACATTGAGTGCCGCCCCGGCATGCAGTCCCAGCTCACCTTTTGTGACAACACCATAATGCGCAATAATATCTACGCCCTGTTTACGAGTGTCCTGTACATCAAATTCAAAATCCCCGGCGGTAATTCGACCCGTGTCGCCAACCTGCCCGCCTGACTCGGCATAAAAAGGTGATCGATCCAGAACAACAACACCCTTGTCTCCAGCCGACAGTTTTTCGACTGCTTTGCCACCCACAAACAGATTCAGCACGCCGGCCTGGTCCGTCATATGGTCATAGCCGGTAAATTCTGTTTTACCTTCAACCTGCAGGGCATGCTCATACTCCCCGCCAAATTGACTCGCCGATCGTGCCCTTTTCCGCTGGTCGCCCATGGCGCGTTCATAGGCAGCCATGTCAATTTGCAGATTACGTTCACGCGCAATGTCCGCGGTCAAATCAACCGGGAAGCCATAAGTATCATAGAGCTTGAATGCCGTTTCACCCGAAATAAGGGTGCCATCGAGATTGGCAATTGATTCTTCAAGTATCTTCATCCCTTGCTCAAGCGTTTCGGCAAAACGCTCTTCTTCCTGCTTCAAAACACGTTCAACCTGTGACTTTGCTTTTACCAGCTCAGGATAGGCCGCACCCATTTCTTTGACCAGCTGATCTACCAGCTTGTAAAAAAACAGCCCGTTCGCACCCAATCGATCACCATGACGAATTGCCCGGCGAATAATCCGTCGCAACACATAACCCCGCCCTTCATTCGACGGCACAACACCATCAACAACAAGAAAAGCACAGGCACGAATATGATCGGCCACCACTTTCAGTGAATTTTCATTCAGGTCTTTTGTATTAGTCAGTTTTGCCGCTGCCTTGATGAGACTCTGGAACAAATCAATGTCGTAGTTACTGTGTACGCCCTGTATGACTGCCGCAAGCCTTTCCAGCCCCATACCGGTATCGACAGAGGGCCTGGGCAACGCCGTTAACTTGCCATCTGCCGCACGGTCATATTGCATAAAGACCAGGTTCCATATTTCGACATAACGATCACCGTCTTCTTCCGGCGTGCCGGGTGGACCACCTGGCACATCAGGGCCATGATCATAAAATATTTCACTGCAAGGCCCACACGGACCGGTATCGCCCATAGACCAGAAATTGTCTTTTTCACCAATGCGTGAGAGTCGCCCGGGATCAACACCGATTTCGTTTAACCAGATTTCAGCTGCTTCGTCGTCTTGATCAAAGACCGTCACCCACAAACGATCAGCCGGTAATTCAAGAACTTCTGTTAAAAATTCCCAGGCATAGTGAATCGCTTCTCGCTTGAAATAATCACCAAAACTGAAATTACCCAACATCTCAAAGAAAGTATGATGACGTGCCGTGTAGCCGACGTTTTCCAGGTCGTTATGCTTACCACCGGCCCGCACACATCGCTGACTGGACGCCGCTCGCACATAAGGACGTTTTTCCAGGCCAAGAAAAGCATCCTTGAATTGCACCATACCGGCATTGGTAAATAAAAGGGTGGGGTCATTCGCAGGTACTAGCGGACTACTGGAAACCACTTCGTGTTCGCGTTCCTGAAAGTACTGCAAAAATAGGCGTCGGAGATCAGCGCTACTGGTCATGCGTTGTTAATAATCTATTAGATAAAAATGAATATGTTGTTTGAATGTACGTGATGTTATCGAATCTTGCAATATCCAGCCTGTAGTACTATCTGATAGTACGCTAGTTTTCGCCCATTAAATGCCATATCTGGTCGCTGGTAAACCCGCGGCTTTGTAAAAAACGTGACTGCTTGGCTTTTTCTTTAAAATCCTCGGGTAATGGATCACCAAAACGTTGCTTTTGTACCTCTTTTGCCAATTTCATCCAGCTTTCGTCATTCGCATCAACATACTTGTTAATCAGCGTTTCACTAACACCACGCTCTCGCAACTCCGACTGAATGTGCAGGGAACCAAATCCCTTGCCCTTGCGAAAACGCGTATAATTTTCTGCAAAACGCTCATCACTGAGCAAACCCTGGGACTCAAGCTCCGTTAGCACATCATGAATCACCAGGTCATCAAACTTATCAAACAGCTTACGCTTCAACTCAAGCATGGAGTGCTCACGCATCGCCAGATACTTGAGTGCAGCTTGTCGTATGTCCCGTTCTTCGTTCACAGGCGTCTCACGGATAGTGTTCAATAGCTTCAATTTAGACTTCTACAGCATCAACTTCATCAAGATCAACATCTTTTTCTGTCGGTAATAATGCTTCCCGAATCTGTCCTTCTATTTCAGCTGAAATTTTCGGGTTTTCCTTCAGGAAATTGCGAACATTATCCTTACCCTGGCCAATTTTATCGCCAGCATAGCTATACCAGGAACCCGCTTTATCGACCAGTCCCAGTTCTACGCCAAAATCGATAATTTCACCTTCACGCGAAATCCCTTCGCCATACAAGATATCAAACTCCGCTTTTTTGAACGGTGGAGCAACCTTGTTTTTCACAACTTTGACCCGTGTATCGTTGCCGATAATTTCATCGCCTTTCTTTATGCTGCCAATGCGACGGATATCCAGACGAACAGAAGAGTAAAACTTTAACGCATTACCACCTGTTGTGGTTTCAGGATTGCCAAACATCACGCCGATCTTCATACGAATCTGGTTAATGAAAATGACCATGGTGTTGGAGCGTTTAATGTTTGCCGTTAATTTGCGTAGTGCCTGCGACATCAGGCGGGCTTGCAGCCCCATATGGTGATCACCCATATCGCCTTCAATTTCAGCCTTGGGTGTTAATGCCGCAACGGAGTCAATCACCACAACATCAACGGCACTTGAACGTACCAGCATATCGGTAATTTCTAGCGCCTGCTCACCCGTATCGGGTTGTGACATTAACAAGTCTTCTACATTGACGCCTAACTTCTCCGCATATGCCAGATCAAGCGCATGCTCCGCATCAATAAAAGCAGCCGTGCCACCGAGCTTTTGCGCTTCAGCAAGCACTTGCAGAGTCAATGTCGTTTTACCAGACGATTCAGGGCCATAAATTTCAATGACACGTCCACGAGGTAAACCGCCAATACCTAAGGCAACATCCAGACCTAATGACCCGGTCGAGATAGCATCAATCTTTGCTATTTCCGAATCACCCATTCGCATAATAGAGCCTTTACCGAATTGACGTTCAATCTGACTTAACGCTGCGCTAAGCGCCTTGCTTTTGTTTTGATCCACTTGTGAGTTACCCCATGTTTGCACTCAAAGGAAAGAGTCGATAAATCGACTCCTGTAAAATGTTGAAACCATTATTCCATAAATTACTCTAGCTGGCCTAGCCTTATTTTCGACTAACTAACTAACGTTAAAATATCTTTTATTACATGGAAAATAAAAACAACGATGATGCCTTTTTCAGCGACCATGCAATCGGGTGCTCGATAAAGATCCGTTATCTGAGAAATAACGTTTAACGATCGTTTATTTTATATGCGGCCAGGTTTTCATCACTTGATATTGTGCGCCTTGCGGCAACGTTTTGGACTCCACCAATACGAAGTGATCCACCTTCCATGGAATCTTTTTAATTTCCGTATCTTGGGGTGACTTATTCACTTTACGCATTAATGTAATATGCGGCGCAAATGATCGATCATCAACATCAATGCCACATTCTTTGAGACCTTTGTTCAGCTCATAAACAAATTTTGTCAGCGCGTCAGGCTTGTTTGAGCAACCTAGCCACAAAACTTTCGGCTTTGGCCAATAACCGAGGCGGTCGAACTCAAGAAAACAGGGTTCAAAGTCCAGTGTGTCTGCAAATTGTTCAACACACCGTTGTGTGGCATCGTCTACTGAGCCCAGGTAACTTAAAGTTAAATGTAAGTTCTCTTCAGGAACACGTTTGCCACCGCCATGTTGTACAACCTTCTTAATGTTCTTTCTAATTAACTGGCGCGTATCATTATCCGGCCATAGTGCAAAAAACAAGCGGTGCGTTGTTACGTTTGTCACTCGAGGAGTTGTGCCTGCCGTCATTAAAGGAGATCCAAAAGACCACTCAAGGCATACTCCACCGCTGCACGCCTGACCTGTTCACGATCACCTGTGAAATATTCTGTTTTAGCGAAAGTATTAAATGATGATCCACTCCAGGCAAAACAAACCATCCCTACCGGCTTATCCTTTGTTCCCCCACCGGGACCTGCCACACCACTGACAGCCAGACCGAATTGAGCGGCACTGTGAGCAAGCACACCGTCGGCCATTTCTTGTACAGTTTGTTCACTCACCGCGCCGTATGCCAGCAATGTTTCTGCCCGCACACCTAGCATCTCTTGTTTTGCCTGATTGGTATATGTCACAAAACCACGATCAAACCACTGCGAGCTACCCGCAATATCGGTGATGACTTTAGCGATCCAGCCACCTGTACAGGATTCCGCTACGGATAGCATTAATGCCTGCTTCTTTAATCGCCCGCCAATAGTTTCTGCCAGATTTTCAAGCGTCATGTTCCTGCCTCATCAAACCAACCACCCTACTGCCAACGAATCACTTGCTTTAAGGACCTGCGAAACAGCAAATTGGTTTTGTTGTCTCAAAATCATCAAGGCTTGTACAAAGTAATGTGGCACCCAGTTTCAAAAAGTGGCGCAAATTGTAAAATATCAACACCCATCGCCAATAAATAGCACAATCACTAAAATTTATGAAGATTTAAAATATCGATGAAACCGCTGATCAAGTCATGCACGAAAATCTAGCCGATAGTCAGGGCATGGACAAGATTCGATGCGCAGAAAAGGCCAAATATGCGACCTGAACGCGGTTGGACGGATTAATCAGGGGTTCCTTAAGCTTTAGCGTTAATAAAAACCGGGAAGAATATGATTTAGAAGTGGTACAAAGCTGATTTTATTCGTTACATCCGTCATAAATTTGTTACCATCCCATTGCATAGACATTATTGCCCCAGGGAGACCAAGAGAATTGAAGATTGCAGTATTAGAAGATGATCAAAGCATGGCAAAAATGATTTCAATATTTCTTGAAACAGCAGACCATTCTTCAGAAACCTTCAACACAGGTGAAATATTTATTGATCGTATTCAGCAAGGCGACTTTGATCTATTTTTGCTCGACTGGGAACTGCCAGACACCAACGGAATTGAAATTCTTAAATGGATACGCAAAAATATCGGCTGGGAAAAACCTGTGTTATTCATGACGGGCCGCAACAGCAAAGAAGATATTGTCACGGCATTGGAGAATGGTGCCGATGATTACATGGTCAAACCTGTCGATCGACAGGAGTTTTTAGCACGGGTGAATGCGCTGGCAAGAAGAATAGTCACACCAGAGCATCAAATGGACAACATTGAATTCGGCGAGTTTATTGTTCATACCAGCGACCGTAAAATTTCACGCGAAGGATCAAATGTAGAGCTGACACCAAAAGAATACGAACTGGCTGTCATGCTATTTAAAAGTGGCGGACGGCTACTCCCGAGAGAAGAAATCCTGAAGACAATCTGGGGCATTGAAGCTGAAATTAATACGCGCACTGTTGATACACATATTAGCCGTATACGAAAAAAACTCTTGCTTGAACCTGGTCATGGCTGGCGCTTGTCTTCCATCTACCATCATGGTTATCGCCTGGAACGCCTGTCCGAGTAAAGCGCTGTGCTGAGCACCCGACTCTAAACCCAGGACAAAACATCAAGACCAGAACAGCAATGACTTTCGCGCGCTATATACTAATTCTCTTTACCAGCCTGTTTATTTCCGCTTGCGCTGACGATGTCCCTCTGCTTCAAAAGATCAAGAACGATGGCAAACTGGTCATCGCCACCCGAAACAGCCCGACCACTTATTATATTACTGCAGTCGGCCCGGCTGGCTTTGAATATGATTTGGCTAAATTATTTGCGGATG
>JAUWSG010000022.1 GCA_030610155.1 Gammaproteobacteria bacterium | reverse complement strand
GTTTGGTTTCCTTTAACGTAATGGCGTCATCCAGTTGGTCCTGCGCTAAAGAAAGCAAACTTGCGCCCTTAATCTCAATCCGTTGATTATAAAAACCGGATGTTTCCCTGATGCCCGGGCTTCTTGAACCAGGCTTTCCTAAACCAGGATCACTGGTATCTGAGCCATTGGTCTTTAACAACACGGGGCCTTTCTCAAGATAATATTGGTAATTTTTTTCTTTTTCAATTGGCGTGCCAGTCTCTACATCGTGATCAAGCACCAGACCGTAACCTAATTCATCCAGCAGTTTTTTTTCAAACAACCGCAACACCCGCTGATGTTCATTCTGAAGTTGATTCCCTTTCTCACCCTGTAAAAGTTCTTCCGGCAAGCGTTCGCCTGATGATTGTTCACTGTTCGCCAGATAACACAACAACTTCAAAGTACATTCATACTGATCAAACAAGGCCACGTGAGGATCATTGCGCATCAACAGGCGCATTAATAACTCATTTAAATAAAAACCACTCGCCACCCAACGATGCGGCAGGGCCATTGCCCGTTCTTTAGCTTCTACCGATTTAAGTGTTTGCAACTCTCCTCTCCCCCCCCATGACACCAGCAGAGAAGAAAATGGTTGTAATAAACCTCTTATTTTTGATTTACTTGATTTTACACCCCGGGCAACCAGCCCAACGCGACCATATTGTCTGGAAAACACTTCAACCAATGCACTGGTATCACGGTATGCCTTTTGATGTAACACAAAACAGGGTTCCAGAGTGACCTCCGTGTTAGAACTCATAATTGTTAGAGCTCATCCCTGTATCCCAGGCTGCGTAATGCCCTTTCGTCATTTGACCAGCCTTCACGCACCTTCACCCAGAGTTCCAGGTATACTTTTCTGTTAAAAAACCGTTCCATTTCAATTCGCGCCTGCTGACCAACCGATTTGAGCTGCTCACCATTCTTTCCTATAACTACCTTTTTCTGCCCTTTGCGTTCGACCCAGATTAAACCATGGATATGAAGTGTATTTTCCTTAGTATCGAACTTTTCAATTTCGACAGTAAGCGCATAGGGCAATTCCTGATTTAATTGCCGCATCAATTTCTCACGTATAAATTCTGCCGCAATAAAACGTTCACTTTTATCAGTAAGCTGGTCTTCAGGAAAGAAAGCTGACGACTCCGGTAGCAGTTCAATTACTTTTTGCTCCAGAACATCCACGCCATTTTTTTTCTTCGCGGATAAAGGAATCACCTGCACAATATCCAGTTCTTTCGACAACTCACCAATATGCGGAAGCAACCTGGTTTTATCCGCCAGCAAGTCAATCTTGTTGATTGCCAGAATCACAGGCAAGCCGGATTGCTTAACTTTTTTCATCACAATACGGTCTTCTTCATTCCACACCAATCGATCAACGACAAAAACAATAACATCAACATCAGTAATTGTGCTGCTTGCCGCCTTGTTCATATAACGATTCATCGCCTTGCCATCATCCTTATGTATACCCGGCGTATCGACATAAACTATCTGGGCGTTGTCGACATTTTTGATACCCAGTATACGATGGCGTGTTGTTTGCGGTTTATGGGAGGTGATACAGATTTTTTGGCCAATAATGCCATTCAATAACGTCGACTTGCCGACATTTGGCCGACCTACAATCGCGACATAACCACAATTAAATTTATGACTGCTTGACATGCTCAACCTGCTTTAATATTTTCTCTGCTGCATTTTGCTCGGCTTTTCTGCGATTATTGCCTTCACCAATAGTCGCATCATTCAATAAGCTAATCTTGCAGGTAACTTTAAACAACTGGTCATGAGTCTTGCCCGCAACATCTATAACGGTGTATTCAGGTAGAGGCAGATGTCTTGCCTGAAGATGCTCCTGCAAGCGGGTTTTTGGGTCCTTATAACTTGACTGTTCCGTAATTGCTTCGATTTGTTCCCGATAAGTGAGCAAAATAAATTTTTCGGCTGCTTCAAGCCCGCCGTCGAAATACAAGGCACCTATGACCGCCTCAAATGCGTTCGCCAGAATAGAATCCCGTCGAAAGCCACCACTTTTTAATTCGCCCTGTCCTAACCGAAGAAAGTGCCCAAGATTTATATTATTCGCCAGTATCGCCAGCGTATCACCTTTGACCAGACTTGCCCGGTATCGACTCAGTTCACCTTCCTTCGCTTGCGGAAAATGTTTATATAGTTCAGCTGCAATCACAAACCCCAGAATGGCATCACCCAAAAATTCAAGGCGTTCATTGTTATTTGCACCAATACTGCGGTGAGTCAGCGCCTTTTCTAACAGGCTTATATCAACAAATTGGTAATCCAGATCTTTGTAAAGCGATTCAACCGGTTGGCTCACTTAGGGATCACTGCTGTTTTCTCAAAAACAACCAGAAGACTGATATTACTAAACAAATGCTTTTCGACCTCATAATCCACATAGACAGTTACGCCTTTTGTAGATCTTTCAATACTGATTTCCTGCCGGGTAACACTTTCAACATCATCAATATCCAGGCGCTTCATCAATAAAGTCACAATCGTGCCAGCGGGTTTTTTAGCTACACCCGGTTCCTTCTTCAAAGAGTCAAGCGCACTATTAACCTTAAAACTTTCCATATAAACCGGAAATAATTTTAATCCTATAAGGGCGATGAAACCGAACAATACTAAAAGGACTGCTATTGAAATTCCCGTCATGCCCTTTTGTTTTTGCCCGGTTTTACTCATAGTATTAACCATAGTGCACCTCAGTTTTATTTCTTATTGATAAACAGTTATTTAGAAACAGCATTTTGTTCAAATAGCTAATTGATTTGCGTACCGACACGTTCCAACGCCAGGCCATCCCCTGCTGAATCCCAGTTCATCCAGATCATAAATGCTTTTCCGACCAGGTTTTCCTCAGGCACTGTTCCCCAAAAGCGACTGTCGTTACTGTTATCCCGATTGTCTCCCATTACAAAATACTGCCCTGCGGGTATCTGAAAATTCATGTCCCGCATATGTCGCCTGGAGTCGACCAATATCTCATGATCGGCCGTATCCAGATGTTCCGTGAATAAATTGGCTCCGGTCATCATAATACCAGATCCAACACCTTCATATGTGCCCTTAAAATCCTGTTTGATTAAATTGTCATTGATATATAACTTCTTATTTTTATAAAGAATTCGATCGCCAGGAACACCTACAACTCTTTTTATATAGTCAATTGACGGATTCTTGGGATAACGGAAGACAACAACATCCCCCCGTTCCGGCCCTGAAACTTCAATTATTTTCGTGTTCAATACCGGCAAACGGATACCGTACGAAAACTTGTTGACCAGAATAAAATCGCCGGTCAATAAAGTCGGCATCATTGAGTTTGAAGGAATACGAAAAGGCTAAACAATAAAAGAACGCAAGATCAAAACAATGAGGATGACCGGGAAAAATGAATGTGCGTATTCAACAATTTTCGGCTCCTGGTTGATATCGCGGTTATCATCTAAATGCGCAACATCACCCGCACCTCGCACCGAGTCCTCCGCTTTTTCACGACGTTTTGGCGCGAAATAAAACACATCAATCGCCCAGATTCCACCTGTAAGGAAAGTCAGGAACACCAATAATGCCGAAAAATCAAAATTCATAATTCATCCTGTTTATTTTCTTCCTACCTGGAGCACAGCCAGGAAAGCTTCTTGTGGAATCTCTACAGAACCGACCTGCTTCATGCGTTTTTTACCGGCTTTTTGTTTCTCCAGTAATTTTCGCTTACGGGAAACATCACCGCCATAACACTTTGCAGTTACATTTTTCCGTAGAGCTTTAACATTTGACCTGGCAATGACATGCGAACCAATTGCAGCCTGTATGGCAACATCAAACATTTGACGCGGGATTAACTCCCGCATCTTCTCAACCAATTCACGCCCCCTGTACTGGGACTGATCGCGGTGAACGATAATGGAAAGCGCATCAACCGTTTCACCATTAATAAGTATATCCATCTTTACGAGGTCTGCGGCCTGAAAGCGTTCAAAATGATAATCTAAAGAAGCATACCCACGACTAATTGATTTCAGGCGATCAAAGAAATCCAGCACAACCTCATTCATTGGTAACTCATAGGAGAGCGATACCTGGCTGCCGAGATAAAGCATTTTCTTTTGTACACCACGCTTTTCCACACATAAACCAATAACGTTACCAAGATATTCCTGAGGTACCAGAATATTTGCAGTAATTATGGGTTCGCGCAACTCTTCAATCTTGTTTGCCTCAGGCAATCTGGCAGGATTGTCAAAATGCAGCGTGTTCCCTTGCTGATCAAGCACTTCATAAATAACGGTTGGTGCGGTTGTAATCAGGTCAAGATCATATTCTCTTTCCAGTCTCGCCTGAATAATTTCCATGTGCAACATACCGAGAAAACCACACCGGAAGCCAAACCCCAATGCCTGGGACGTTTCCGGCTCATAAAATAATGCCGCATCATTTAAGTGAAGTTTTCCCAACGCATCACGCAAGTCTTCATAATTCTCGGATGAGATTGGAAACAGGCCGGCAAACACCTGCGGCTGTATTGGCTTAAAATCAGGCAACGCTTCTTCTGCCGGACGATTTGCATGCGTCAATGTATCCCCCACCGGCGCACCTTCTATTTCCTTGATACCGGCGATCACATAACCCACGTCACCCGCTTTTAATTCATCAGTCGATAGCCGCTTGGGCGTAAATATCCCGACATTATCCACTTGATGACTGATATTCGTTGACATCACCAGAATCTTGTCACCTTTCTTCAGGCATCCATCCATGACCCGCACCAACGACACTATACCCAGGTAATTATCAAACCAGGAGTCAATAATCAGCGCTTTGAGCGGCGCCTCTGGATCACCTTTTGGAGCCGGTATTTTTCTGACTAACTCTTCCAGTATGTCTTCTATTCCTTCTCCGGTTTTCGCGCTGACTCTGAGTGCATCACTTGCCTCAATACCAATAATGTCTTCAATCTCATGAATCACCTTATCCGGGTCCGCAGCCGGTAAATCGATTTTATTCAGCACCGGTAATACTTCGAGCCCCTGCTCCAACGCGGTATAACAGTTGGCCACACTTTGCGCCTCCACGCCCTGCGAAGCATCGACAACCAGCAAGGCACCTTCACATGCAGCAAGTGATCGTGAGACCTCATAGGAGAAATCAACGTGGCCGGGTGTATCAATAAAATTCAGTTTGTAGGTATTTCCATCTTTTGATTTAAAATCCAGGGAAACACTCTGCGCCTTGATAGTGATACCACGCTCGCGTTCAAGATCCATGGAATCAAGCACTTGTTCGCTCATTTCACGATCTGATAAGCCCCCGCAAATCTGGATAAACCGATCAGCAATAGTCGATTTACCATGATCAATATGCGCGATAATAGAAAAATTACGAATCAGTTCCATTTGCTCAGAAATACACCATTTAGATAAATTGTTTGTTTTTTGATAGTTTCAAAAAAAGAGGCGCCTATTATGGCGCCTATTTGAACATAAGACAGGATTTTAATCGATTTACGTTATCCGGAAAACCTTTAGTTTCCCGGACGGCTTTAATCCGTATTTTCAGCCGGGAGGCTGAAAACTCAACCAGCCTGGCAAAATCGACCGGTAATGACTCACATTACCCGTTCAACAAGAATGACTTTAGTCTTCCTTGATTTTCAAAGCAAGAAATACGGGTCCACCACGGCGCTGTATCAGTATTGGGACAGATTTACCGGTTTCCAGACTTTTCACCAATTTCTTAAAGTGCGCCACATTACTGATTTGCTCATTATTTATCATAAGAATAACGTCACCTTTACGCACGCCCGCGCTAGTGGCAGGTCCTTCTTTGATGCCTGCGACGATAACCCCGTTTTGTTTGAGCCCCAGATTCTCACGCTGTTCCTTGTTCAGGTCACTAACAGCAACACCTAAACGATTATTGATGGTGGCTTTTGAACCCGTGGCGCTTGATACACGCAAATCATCTTCGGTCGGTAATTCGCCTATCGTCACTTTTATAACGATCGATTTCCCATTGCGTATCACATTTGTATCAACAGCCTTATTCACTTTGGTGATCCCGACAATAGGCGGAAGCGAAGAAGATGTCGTGACATCCTTGCCATTAAATTTGACGATTACATCACCCACCTGGAGTCCTGCTTTTTCTGCCGGACTATCAGGTAGCACCTTGGCAACCAGCGCACCTTTAGGTGTTTTCATGCCAAATGATTCTGCAAGCTCCCGGGTCACATCCTGTATCAAAACACCTAGCCAGCCGCGTGACACATGGCCACTGGATTTTAATTGCTCGATCACATCCATGGCCATATCTATTGGTATTGCAAAAGACAAGCCCATAAAACCACCCGTTCGGCTGTATATTTGGGAATTAATCCCAACTACTTCACCATCAAGGTTAAACAACGGGCCGCCCGAATTACCTGGATTAATGGCAACATCGGTTTGAATAAAAGGCACATAATTTTCACGCGGCAAGCTTCGACCTTTCGCGCTGACTATTCCTGCAGTAACCGAATGATCAAAACCAAACGGTGAGCCAATAGCTAATACCCACTCGCCCACTTTTAATTTGTCAGAATTACCGATCTTAACAACGGGCAAATCTTCTGCATCCAATTTAAGTAATGCAATATCACTTCGCTCATCTGAACCCACAACCTCTGCAGTAAGCTGACGACGATCATTCAACCTGACAACTATTTCCTCAGCGCCTTTAATCACATGGAAATTCGTCAGCACAAAACCATCTTCGGAAATAATAAAACCTGAACCTAATGACTGGGAATCAAAGCGTTCTATTTCCTCACCTTTTTCACCAAAGAAATGACGAAACAAATCCCCCAAAGGCGCATCAGGGTCTTGCGGCGCCCTTTTTTTGGGCATTCTGGGCTCTTGTTTGTGTTTTATTTTCTGGGTTGTACTGATGTTTACAACCGCCTTGCCATAATCTTCAACAAGACCGGTAAAATCCGGCAATGATCTCGCTTCTGCTGAGAAAACAGCTAGCTGCCCAATTAATAAAAATACTACTCCAGCTATAGATCTACTGGTTTTAAACATCTTCATACAATCTCCTTGGAATGTGTACTACCTGTATCTATCTAATAACAGCTATTAACAACCAGTAACTTTTTTCAGTAAACGTATTCGGTATTGATCGTTGTTGTTTAATTTTTTTGATACAACATAAACACAAACAAAACCGGCCAATAAGCCCAATAAAGCAAAAATTATTACGACACCATTGTTGCCTGCAAAGTTGTTGCCTGCAAAGTTGCCTTCAATTGCCGCATTTACCGACGTTACTGGCAAATAAATAAAATGCCCCAATAATGCGAAACCCATCATAAATGCCAACGGGATAAAATACACCAGTAAGGAAGCCCTTAGAAATGCATTCCCCTCTATTCCGACAACAATTTTATCGCCGACTTGCGCAGACACATCATTCTTAACGTGCAAGAGTGCTGGTTTATTTTTAAAAATTTTATCTATTAAAGAAATCCCGCAACCTTTGTTCGCAGCACAGCCATTACAAACGGTCTGTCTGTCTGTTCGTACCCACAAGTCCTGGTTAACAGTTTTAACAACCGTGGCCGTTTCTTCAAGCATCAGAATAAATCGACATTTTCAACAGAGCTTGCGATCATTTTCACAGTTGCCCTGGGAACCTCGCCCACAACCGTGACCTGATGATCATCTACCACGGCGCCATATACGTTTACGGCCCCCATAAATGACGCACCGATGAATTTACTGTTCTCTTCCACGAGCTGTTCAACATATATCGATACAGACGCCAGACCGTCCGAAAGAACAATGTGCTCTATTGAGTTTGACTTATTTGACTCATGACGCACATGATGCCGGGAAGCACTAAAACCTTCAGGCATATTCGTGACAGCCCAACTGGAAGCACCTGGTTCTACCACTCCCTCGTCTGCCATCTCCTTATGCCAGGTAAACTTCTCACCGCTCACTGTCGGCTTGAGCAAGTCATCCGAAATCTTGTCGACAATCTCCAGCTCGGTAAACATAATTCGCTCAACTGTCATGTTCTGCTCATTTAACAGTTCAGAGCTAAGCAACAGTCCTGTTTCAGCGTCTATCCATAATTTATGCCCGTACCGAAAATCATCCCTGGGATCAACAAGCACCGTTTTTGTATGCCGACCTGCAATGCGGTCATCATCACCCAGGACAAAGCTATAATGATTTTTCAGTGAATCGAAATTTTTTGGCAACGACAAAAATACATTTTCATCACCCCGGCTCTTGTTTACCATCACAGACTTGTTATCAGCCAGAACACAAGTCACCAGGTTTTGTTCTCGAACCACTTCCCTCGCACTACCATTGAGATGAAACAACCTTTCTCTTTCCCCTTCAGTGCCCACACTATGAAATATCTTCATGGACTCTATTTTTCCATCATGCGAATAAACAAACGTCCCCTGGTAATTTAGCGTCTGCGGTGCGGAGTACATTTTCTTTAATAGTTCGAGCGCCTCCATACTGGAATCACTCGCCCAGGAGATGACGGGAACAACAACTAACAACAAGGCTTTATATGAAAATTTCACAGTATCTACTTGTCTGCTTGTCTAATAGAGTGTCGCTGAGGCTGGTCTGGCGTATAGCCGATAATTCTGGCATAGGGCATCACACCGGGCACACTGGTCGAATACTGATTGTGGTTAGCAAGATATTTATTTAACTGGCTCTGATAACCGGAAGAGGCTTTTGGCTGGGGCACTGATATTCTTGCAAACTGGCTTTCTGCCGGCATCGATGGAACACTGGCAACGGGTGCAACCGCAGTAGTGCCGTTATTGGTTACAAATGTTTGCGTTACAAACACGGCCACTACCATAACCGAAGCTGCAACTGCCAGTCCGGCAATTTGTCTGAAAAAAGGTTTTTTAGTCGCAAGCGTGGTAACCGTCGCATTGCTAGCCGTCGATACAGGCGATAAATCATATTGAGAAGTATATTCAGGAACAAAAATGGCAGGTTCATTTTCCAGCTTCAGCATCACCTGGTCAGCCAGTTTACAATCGAACTTTTCAGGCAAATGCTTTTGCAGTGTATCGCTAATAATATGATAACGTTGCCAGCGTCGCTTGAAGTCTTTATCTGAACTTAGCGCCGAATACATCTCATCAAATTCGACCTCATCTAACTCATTATCGATAAATGCTGAAAACTTCTCTTCTTTCATATTGATACCCATCATGCCTGATTCAAACTATTTTATCATTTATTGGGCGATAGACTCCATCGCCATTATATAGAACTATCAACCACTTATAACTTATTCGGCCACTCTACCCATTATTCCAGTAAAGGCTTTAATTTTTTATCGATCGCTTCTCGGGCCCTGAATATCCTTGACCGAACCGTTCCGACCGGACACTCCATTGTCTGCGCGATCTCTTCGTAACTCATACCTTCTATTTCACGTAATGTTATCGCCATTTTCAGGTCATCCGGCAATTGATCAATTGTCGAGAACACTGTCTTTTCGACATCATCCCTGAGCATAAGACTTTCAGGGGTTTCATTATCTTTTAGACTCGTCGCACCCTCGAATTGTTCAGCCTCTTGCGTATCAACATTAGAAAGCGGCAAACGCCTTCCTTGTGAAACCAAATAGTTTTTTGCAGTATTGATCGCAATTCGATACATCCAGGTATAAAAGGCGCTATCTCCCCGAAAGTTAGGCAAAGCCCGGTAGGCTTTGATAAACGCTTCCTGGGAGACATCGAGCACTTCACTCGAATCACGTATATAACGTGATATCAAATTACTCACTCTGTGCTGATACTTACGTACCAACGCATCAAATGCCGTTTTATCCCCATTTTGGACACGACGGACAAGTTCACGATCTATGTCTTGTTCGCCCATCCAGGCCCACCTTTTTCAATTTGATACTCCTCAGCTGGCCTATACTCGTAGACCCTTCAAGCAAAATATAGTTCGCGTAAGGCGTTAAATTAACTCTATATTTCGCATTTATATGGCAGTAAGATAACCGAATATCTCATACGACTAGAGTATCGAATCCAGCTTTCGAACTCAACTTATTGATTTATTGAGGAAACACCTACAGTTGAAACCACAATATCAATATGATGTCCTGGTCATCGGAAGTGGCGCAGCGGGACTAAGCCTCGCCCTCAGGCTCGCCAAGCGCGCAAAAATCGCGGTGATCTCCAAAAAGGAGCTCACCGAGGGCTGCACTTTATATGCACAGGGCGGTATCGCCGGGGTCTGCAGAAATCAAGAAGATTCCATTCAAGACCATGTAGAAGACACGATTAAAGCAGGCGCGGGCCTTTGCGACCGTCACATTGTCCAATATGCTGTTGAAAAAGGCCAGCAACAAATTGAATGGCTTATCAATCTGGATGTCCCGTTTACCCGGAAAAAATCATCGAATGGCATAGAGCACTTTCATCTCACACGCGAAGGTGGCCATCGCCATCGACGGGTTTTCCATGCCGCAGATGCAACAGGCAAGGCGATCGAAGATACACTGGTTAGTCAGGTTCACAGTCATCACAATATAGATGTATTCGAACACCATCTCGCGATTGACCTGATTCTTGAAAACAAAACCACCGAGCAAAAAATAACCGATTTAACATCGACCAGGAAGCAAAATAATCGCTGTGTGGGTGCGTATATACTTGACCGGAAAAAAGACACGACCCGCGTTTTTCGTGCGCGCTTTGTTGTCCTGGCCAGCGGGGGCGCCAGTAAAGTCTATTTGTATACCAGCAACCCCGATGTCTCAACCGGTGATGGCATCGCGATGGCATGGCGTGCCGGTTGTCGTGTTGCTAACATGGAATTTATTCAATTTCACCCAACCTGTCTTTACCACCAGAAAGCCAAATCGTTTCTTGTCACCGAGGCCCTGCGAGGCGAAGGGGCAAAGTTGCTGCTCCCTGATGGAAAACCTTTTATGCAGCAATTCGATCCACGAGGTGAACTTGCTCCCCGTGATATCGTCGCGCGCGCGATTGATCATGAAATGAAACGCCTGGGTATTCCCTGTGTCTACCTGGATATCAGCCATCAACCGGCTGACTTTATAAAATCCCACTTTCCAACAATCTATAAGCGCTGCCTGGAATATGGAATCGACATCACTACCGAAGCCATTCCGGTCGTCCCCGCCGCTCATTACACCTGTGGCGGCGTCATGACCAATATCGATGGCTGCAGCGATATCCCGGGACTTTATGCCATTGGTGAGACGTCATTTACCGGACTGCATGGTGCAAACCGCATGGCCAGTAACTCATTACTGGAATGTTTTGTGTTTTCTGCCGCGGCTGCGCAGGACATTTTGCGGAAGATTGATAGTGTTGACTATCCCCCGATTTTACCTGAATGGGATGAAAGCCGCGTGACAAATTCAGATGAAGAGGTCGTTGTCTCACATAACTGGGACGAGTTACGACAATTCATGTGGGACTACGTGGGCATTGTGCGCACCAACAAACGACTTGAGCGCGCAAAACACCGGGTTGACTTACTGACTCGCGAAATCGAAGAATACTATGAGCATTTTCGTGTCACAAATGATTTGATTGAACTTCGTAATCTCGTTCAAGTAGCTGACCTGATCATACAATCGGCATTATCAAGAAAAGAAAGCCGAGGTCTGCATTACACGCTTGATTACCCGGAAACGAATGTTAGCGTATTACCACAAAATACCATTCTTATTCCAGCAAACTATATTTCACCAGCGTCAGACGAACGCGCAAGCGCCTGAATATTTCAGGATCAATTACATCAGGCAACAACACAACCGAATAAGGTCGGAACCGCTGGCCAACATCAAAATTCAGTACCGTCATCCATGATTGCACATAACTTGAGGGCAATAATTTAGCCTTTTTTGCCTGCCCATCACTCGCAATAAGTGTCCAGTCACCATCTACGCCCCAAACAAACTGATGTACTGCGGTACGCTGTTTTAGCAACACCTGATTCAGGGTTCGCCAAAGGCTTACCAGGACTAGAACAATGATTGTCAACTTCAACAGAACTGCAACAGGCAAGATAGAAACCAGGACAATAGCAATCGTATGAACAACAGTCAGCATACTTGCCGCTATCCGAGATGGATGTAATTTAACCCTGAGCGGGGTGGCGGATTTGCTCAACGACATGCGCGACAGCCTTGTCAATGGGTTGAATTTTTCCCATTAAATACTCAAACAATAATTGATCCGGGTAACTTAACAATTCGGCAAACACACCCTGATCATTCTGACTCAAGTCGTCATACCCGGATTCAAGAAATGCCAGAAGCAAGGTATCCAGCTCCAGCATCCCACGACGGCATTGCCAGCGTAATCGATTCAGTTCATTCATAGCATATAACGTAAAGACTTACCGCAAAGATACATTTGCATTCCTGGTGGTTTATTCCTGTTTTTGATTTAACCGCAAAGACGCGAAGGACGCAAAGAAATCTTAAGCTTTGACTTTTAAACAAAAAACTTTGCGCTCTTTGCGCCTTTGCGGTGAATAAACGATCTATATCATATGCTTCAGCATTAACTGCTTGATATTATGTATTGCTTTGGTTGGGTTCAAACCTTTTGGACACACATCTACGCAGTTCATAATGGTATGGCAGCGAAACAAACGATAAGGGCCATCCAGTTCCTCCAGTCGTTCCGATGTTGCCTGATCCCGGCTATCCGCCAGGAAACGCCATGCCTGCAGTAATGCTGCCGGCCCCCGAAATTTATCAGGATTCCACCAGAATGACGGACAAGCGGTGGAACAAGCGCCACATAAAATACATTCGTAATACCCATCCAGTTTATCTCTGTCTTCCGGACTTTGTTTGCGCTCTACCTCAGTCGCGGGCTCATGAACAATAAGGTAGGGTTTAACCGCCCGGTATTGATTAAAAAATTGTGTCATATCCACAATCAGATCCCGGATGACAGGCAGTCCTGGCAAGGGCCTCACTTCGACAGGTTCTTTCAAGCTTTTTAGTGGCGTTATACAGGCAAGGCCGTTGCGCCCGTTTATATTCACCGCATCGGAACCACAGACACCCTCGCCGCAGGAACGACGAAAACTCAGCGTTTCATCCTGTTCCTTGATTAAGGTCAAGGCATCCAGCAACATCATTTCATCATTCACCTCATGCAGCTCATAGTCCTGCATTTTAGGCGCCTGATCTGATTCCGGGTCGAATCTGTAAATGGAAATTTTCATATTATTTAATTACGCGTTCAATGTTTTATTTATCGACAAAAACAATTCATGCTCAAGTGCTTAGTGCTTAGTACACCCTTGGTTTCGGAGGAAACGTTTCTACCGTCAGCGGCTTCATACGAACCGGTTTGTAATCGAGTTTGTAATCTTCTTTAAAATACAAACTGTGTTTTAACCAATGCACATCATCACGCTCCGGATAATCCATACGGGAATGTGCACCTCGGCTTTCGGTTCGTGCCAGCGCTGCCTTGACCGTTGCAATACCCAGATCAACAAGATTTTCAAGTTCCAGGGCCTCAATCCGGGCCGTATTAAACATTTTACTGTGATCTTGTAACCGGACATCCTTAAGACGTTCCTCAATATCCAGTAATTTCTCAACACCCTGCTTCAAGACCTCCTCAGTCCTGAACACACCACAATAATGCTCCATCGCCTGCTGCAGTTCTGTTCGTAACGCACCGACCGAAAGACCGTCCCCTTTCTGATCCCAGCGGGACAAATGCGCCATCGCCTTATCGACACTGTTCTGGTCCATTCGACGGTGATAGCGATTCTCGGCCAGGTAATTAATGATGTTCTTACCCGCAGCGCGCCCAAAAACAACAATATCCAGCAATGAGTTACCGCCCAGGCGATTGGCACCATGTACCGAAACACAGGCGCATTCTCCAACCGCATATAAGCCTGGAATTACCTCTTCCGGGCTTTGCGATATCGGCATTACAACCTGGCCAAAACGATTTGTCGGTATCCCGCCCATGGTATAGTGTGCAGTCGGAAACACGGGAACAGGTTCCTTTGCCATGTCCTTATGTGCAAAGGTCAAACATAAATCGCGTATAGCGGGCAGTCGTTTCTTGATAACGTCAGCACCTAGATGATCCACTTTCAACAACACATGGTCTTTATCAGGACCACATCCCCTGCCCTCACGTATTTCAATTGCGATAGAACGACTGACAACATCTCGACTAGCCAGATCTTTTGCATGGGGCGCATACCGCTCCATAAATCGTTCACCGTCGCCATTTATAAGATAACCGCCCTCACCTCTGGCACCTTCACTCAACAACATACCCTTGCCCGCAATACCGGTAGGATGAAATTGGAAAAACTCCATATCCTGCATTGGTATTCCTGCACGCAATGCCATTGCCATACCATCGCCGGTATTAATATGCGCATTGGTGTTTGTCTTAAATAAACGACCAACGCCACCGGTTGCAATCAATGTCGTCTTCGCTTCAATCAGCAGTGGTTCGCCGGTTTCTATTTCAAGCACAAGCGCCCCAAGCACAAAACCATCATCATCGCGAATCAGGTCCACAGCAAAATATTCGTCAAAAAAATGTGTTTGTGCGCGAATATTTTGTTGATAAAGCGTGTGTAAAAGGACGTGCCCGGTCCGGTCTGCAGCTGCACATGTTCTTGCCGCCTGGTCCCCACCAAAGTTCTGACTCTGGCCGCCAAAAGGCCGCTGATATATTTTGCCGTTATCCAGTCGGGAAAATGGCACACCTGAATGTTCCAGTTCGATGACCACCTTCGAGGCTGAACGGCACATATATTCAATCGCATCCTGATCACCAAGATAATCGCTGCCCTTGACGGTGTCATACATATGCCAATGCCAATTATCAGGCAGCACATTCGCCAGCGCAGCATTGATTCCCCCTTGAGCTGCAACCGTATGAGACCGAGTAGGAAATACCTTTGATACCACTGCCACATTTGCATCTGACTGCGAAAGCTGTAAAGCAGCACGCAAACCACCACCACCCGCGCCGATGACCAGAGTATCAAATTTTCTTTTTGCTAATCCCATGCTTTTTAACTCATACTTTTCTGACTACAGTTATTTAAAAACAGTTTTTTAATAAAAGTTATACCAAAAGTGTTATCACTATAATGCTACAGAAAATAAAATACGAATACTCCAAATGCCCATTGACAATAAACCCGCTCCGATAAACACCAACAATATAAATCGTATAACTAACGGGCTAACATAATCGAGTACCACATCACGTATACCTACCCAGGCATGAAACATAAGTGATATAAAAAAGATTGCAGTGGCCACATTAATAACTGGATGAGCTATCCAGCCGTGCCATTGACTATAGGTAGAAGGAAAACAGATCGAAATTGCAACGACAACTGCAATCAAATAAGAGGCTAAATAAACAGCACTTATACGCTGAATTAGCCAGCTTCTTAAGCCATTTGCGGGACGCCAACTCATAACAAAATAAACACCGCGATTAACAAACTCACAATTTCGCTTACATGAACAATCCAGGCACTTTTGCTTGCTGCTTGTTTGCTCATGCCGACATGAATATCAAGCAGTAAAAAACGAATACCAGCCAATAAATGATGAATTAATCCCCAAAGTAACATTACACAAAGGAATTTAATAAAACCCTGGCTTAATATTGACCTGGCCTGGTCAAATCCATCCTTGCTGGCGAGTGACAAATCAAAAAGATACAGAAAGAAAGGAATAGATAAAAAAAGCAAAATACCGGAAATACGATGCCCAATCGACAGAATGGCCGTTGCCGGCATATCTATTTTCAGCAAATCCAGGAAAACAGGTCTTTTTTTATTAAAATTCATATAATTAGAAGTTTAGACAATACTGTATCTTCGTCCAGTTTTATTAATACTAACAAAATTTAGACCGATACTTCGCGTTAAACCAACTACAATTATTCCATTATAGACAGTGATTACGATATGCTTACACAAGCCCTGAATTGATAATAATACCAGAGCTAAATAATACTTGATCACCTATTTCGAATTATATTATTCGGTAATTGAAAACAAAACAAAGATATCAATATGAAAACAGAATGGGAAAAATTTCTTGAGAAAGCAGGCGCTGTAATAGAGAACGGCAGTGTTGTAACTTTTGGTAATCCTGAGCGGGAATTAAGGGTCGTTAACACCGGCAACATATTATCAGATCTGTCACATATTGGCCTGATAGCGGTGTACGGCAAGGATGCAAAAGAATTTTTACAGGGCCAGTTTACCAACGATATAAATCAGGTAACTGAAACACATTCCCAACTCAGTAGCATGTGCAACCCGAAGGGGCGTATGCTTGCGATATTCAGAGTGTTTATGCGCAGTAATACCTATTACTTACGGATACCCCATGAAATACTGGAAGACACGCTCAAGAAACTCAGAATGTATGTTCTAAGATCAGAAGTCACACTAGAGGATGCAACTGATACCTTTGTCCGCATTGGATTATCCGGACCGAATTGCGAGAGCCAGCTCAAAGATGTGATTGGTCAAATTCCAGAGGCAGTTGATGACGTAGTACAAACTGACAACCTGACGGCACTCCGGATTCCAGGCATCAACCCCCGGTTCGTCATCATCGGTGAAAGTGATGCCATGCAAAAGGTTTGGGGTAAACTGGATGTGCATGCCGCCCCCATTGGATCTGATGTTTGGGCATTAATTAATGTGCTTGCCGGTATACCAACGATTTATAAAGAAACAATGGATATGTTCGTGCCACAAATGGTTAATTTTGACCTGATAAATGGCATAAATTTCAAAAAAGGTTGTTATACCGGACAAGAAATCGTCGCGCGAATGCATTATCTGGGCAAACTGAAGCAACGCATGTATCTGGCCCATGCCGTTACCAATGAAGCGCCACCACCTGGCACATCACTATATACCCGTGATACATCTAACAAACAAAGTATTGGCAATATTGTCGATAGCCGGCCATCGACTGATGGTAATTATAATTTATTGGTTGTTCTGAAAACTGACAATATTGGTAAACACGAGATATGTATCGGATCAAGTGATGGGGCAAAAATTGAAATCAGGGAATTACCATATTCCGATGCACTAAACTCACCGGAAGCAGAAAAATAAACAAGAGCAACATGCGATAAAGCAGGGGAAAGATAAAACCTGTAATCGGATACACTATTTTCCAGTGATCTTTACCCTTTTTCCCTGCTTTATTGCGTCCTGACGATTCAAATATAAATACGCCTGCCTAAGCTTCCGATGCATTGTCCGGTGCATCATGCTGTCCTGGTGTAATATCTGCTTTTTTACGCATTTGAGGAAACAATAAAACATCCCTAATAGAAGGCGCATCAGTAAACAACATCACCAGTCGATCAATTCCGATACCTTCACCTGCCGTGGGTGGCAAACCATGTTCCAAGGCAACAATATAGTCTTCGTCAAAATGCATTGCCTCGTCATCGCCTGCTGCTTTTTCTTCAACCTGCTTACGAAAACGCTCGGCCTGATCTTCCGGGTCATTTAATTCAGAAAACCCATTAGCAATTTCACGGCCACCGATAAATAATTCAAACCGATCCGTCACGAAATGATCATCGTCATTACGTCTTGCCAGGGGCGATACCTCAGTTGGATAAGCGGTAATGAATGTTGGATCTTTCAAACGGTGTTCAACTGTTTTCTCAAATATTTCTATTTGCACCTTACCCAATCCCCAGTTGTCCTTGAGTGATATTTTCAAACCTGTCGCGACCTGAGAAGCTTGTTCGAGGGATTCCAGCTGCTGCGGATCCAGGTCCGAATTAAAATGCAATATAGATTCTTTTATCGTCATCCTGTTAAAGGGCTTACCAAAATCATATACTTCACCCTGATACGTTATTTTTGTTGAACCGACCACCGTCTCGGCCAATGAGCGTAACATCAACTCAGTCAAATCCATCAAATCGATATAGTCAGCATATGCCTGATAAAATTCCAGCATGGTAAATTCAGGATTATGCCGTGTCGACAAACCTTCATTTCTGAAATTACGATTTATCTCAAATACTCTTTCAAATCCACCTACAACCAATCTTTTTAAATACAACTCAGGCGCGACGCGCAGGAAAAGATCCATGCTGAGGGCATTGTGGTACGTTGTGAATGGACGTGCAGTCGCGCCGCCAGGAATCGCCTGCATCATGGGTGTTTCAACTTCCATGTAGTCATGCTGCACAAGAAATTGACGTATAAAATTAACAATTAAAGAACGCGTCTTAAACGTTTCCCGCGTCACATCGCTCATAATAAGATCAAGGTAACGTTGCCGATATTTAATTTCCTTATCAGCCAGACCATGGTATTTTTCAGGCAGTGGACGTAACGCCTTGGTCAGCAATCGCAACTTGTCCACCTTGATAGAAAGCTCGCCTGTCTTGGTCTTAAACACGACACCTTCAGCGCCAACAATATCGCCTATGTCCCACTTTTTGAAATCAGCATAAACACCTTCAGGCAGGTTATCGCGCGCGACATAGAGTTGCATCTGGCCAGACATATCTTTTATATGCGTAAAACTGGCCTTACCCATAATACGCCTTGTCATTATGCGGCCTGCAATCGCAACACGATTAAGTTCTGACTCCAACACCTCATTCGGCATATCGTTATATTTGGCGTGTACTTCTCCAGCCACCACATTGCGGCGAAAATCATTCGGGAAGGCAATACCCTGCTCTCGCAATGCTGTTAATTTTTCGCGCCTCAGCGCTATAAATTCATTTGTATCGTCTGTCATATTAAATTTATCTTTTTAAATTTTCCTGGGAAGCTGTCCGAAAATAGCCTCCTGGTGAAGAATACCCTGATTACAGCCCCATCTTGAGACTGGCTTCAATAAACTGGTCAAGACTACCATCTAATACAGCCTGAGTGTTACTGGTCTCAACATTTGTACGTAAATCCTTGATGCGGGACTGATCCAGTACATATGAGCGAATCTGACTGCCCCAGCCAATATCTGATTTGTTGTCCTCTAATGTCTGCTGTTCCGAGTTTCGTTTAAATAACTCCAGCTCGTACAGCTTGGCCTTTAACAACTTCATGGCCGTCGCCCTGTTCTTATGCTGGGAGCGATCACTCTGACATTGCACAACACTACCGGTAGGAACATGCGTAATACGTATCGCAGAATCGGTCTTGTTCACATGCTGACCCCCGGCCCCACTTGCGCGATAAGTATCGATACGTAAATCCGCCGGGTTGATCTCGATATCAATATCATCATCCACCTCAGGTGAAACAAAAACTGACGAGAATGATGTGTGACGCCGGTTACCTGAATCAAAGGGTGACTTACGCACCAGCCGATGCACACCTGTCTCCGTTCGTAACCAGCCAAATGCAAAATCACCTTCAAACTTTATTGTCGCGCTTTTAATGCCCGCCACATCACCGGCAGAGGCCTCGATGAGCTCGGTTTTAAAACCACGCTGATCTCCCCAGCGTAAATACATTCTTAACAACATCTCAGCCCAATCCTGGGCTTCAGTTCCACCGGAACCCGCCTGGATGTCCAGAAAGGCATTATTCTGGTCCATCTCACCAGAAAACATCCGTTGAAATTCCAGTTTAACGAGTGTTTCTTCCAGATCATTCAGATCAGAGACGATAGCATCAACACTTTCCTGATCATCTTCTTCGGCACTCAACTCCAACAATTCCAGAGAATCGGTAAGCGTATTACCCAGTTGCGTCAGACCGCTGACAACCTGATCAAGCTGAGCACGTTCCTGACCGAGCGCTTGCGCCTTGTCAGGGGTGTCCCAAATATGCGGATCTTCCAACTCACGTTCAATTTCCGTCAGTCGTTCACTCTTGTTGTCGAAGTCAAAGATACCCCCTTAGGGTATCCGAGCGATTGTGCATATCTTTGATTCGTTCGATGATTGGATTTATTGCCAGCATGAAAAACTCAATATGTCCTGAAAAAATAAGGCCCAATGATACACCACAAGGTATATCACCGCAAAGGTGCGATAGAGCAGGGTAAAGGGGAAAGACTACAGGGAAAGGAATTGTATCAGATTACAGTTTTTTCTTTTCCCTTTTACCTGTTATCTTTTCCCTGCTTAATCGCGCCTTTGCGGTGAGCAAACTACCGGGTTCAGAGTATAAATAAATCAGAAATTCACATTACGGATTAAATCGGTGCGATATGTTCAACAATCAGCTGGGGGGTTACCCTGCCTTGATATTCATTCACATCCAGCCGGTAGGCGGTGCTAACCCGGCGCACATCATCAGGCCAGTCCTTGTCCAGCATGTTAAATGCAATAGCATCGATACATACATCATGGTCAGGCACCTTGAGCATCAGCTTTAAATGTTTTTCACCGACAATACGCTTCTGAATCAATTCAAACTCACCCTCAAATACCGGCTCGGGAAAACACTGCCCCCAGGGGCCTGACTGACGAATTAACTGCGCCAGAGGTAAGCCAATATCAGTCGCCTGCAATTCACCATCAGTATGAATAACACCCTGTAAATCCTCCTCACTCAAAACCCGCCGGACTTCCTCGTCAAACGCCTTACTAAATGACTCAAAATTCTTTTTATCCAGCAACATACCCGCCGCCATGGCATGACCACCAAACTTCTTTAATAAAACGGGATGTTTTGCGGCAACAGCATCCAACACATCTCTTATATGTAAACCCTGAACAGAACGTGCAGATCCCTTGATTTCTTTATCATTACACGGCGCAAACGCAATAACAGGCCGATGTAGTTTCTCTTTTATTCGTGAAGCCAATATGCCTATAACACCCTGGTGCCAACTTTCATCGAATAGACAAAGCCCCACAGGTAACGTTTTATCATCTTCATTCAACTGCATGGATTTCAGCACTTCCACTGCCTGCACTTGCATTTTATTTTCTATCTCACGACGTTCTATGTTCAACTGATCCAGTTTTTTCGCCATCGCCCGGGCTTTATTCAAATCGTCAGTCAATAGACACTCTATGCCCAACGACATATCCTCCAGACGACCTGCAGCATTTAACCGTGGCCCTACCGCAAAACCCAAATCTGCAGCCACCATGTTTTTCTGGTTACGTTTTGCAATTGCAATAAGTGCGCTAATACCGGGAATACATTGGCCGTGACGAATCCTTGCCAGTCCCTGCGACACCAGAATCCGGTTATTGTGATCCATTGGTACAACATCAGCGACAGTCCCTAATGCGACCAGATCAAGTAAACTTGCCAGATTAGGTTCCTCTATGCCTTTTTTCTCGAACCAGCCTGCTTCACGCAAGGCCGAACGTAAAGTAAACATCACGTAAAAGATGACACCGACACCTGCCAGATTTTTACTTGGGAAGGTATCTCCAGGCTGATTCGGATTGACAATTGCATTTGCCGCCGGCAAGTGTTCGCCTGGCAAATGATGATCTGTGATCAAAACCTGGATACCGAAGTCGTTTGCAGCCTGTACGCCTTCAATGCTGGAGATCCCATTATCAACTGTGATAATCAAGTCCGGATTTTGTTTTGCCGCAACCGCAACAATTTCTTTTGTCAAACCATAGCCAAATTCGAAGCGGTTAGGCACAAGATATTCAACCTGCGTCAATCCAAGCATATGCAAAGCGCGCACAGTCAACGCACAACTTGTAGCACCATCCGCATCAAAATCAGCGACGATAAGCACTTTCAAATCCTTGTGCACCGCATCTACCAATAGCGCAATAGCTTTATCAATACTTTTTAGTGAATCACTGGGATGCAGGAACTTCAACGAATGTTCAATTTCATTGGCCGTCAGCAAATGACGTGACGCATAAATCTGCGCAATGACAGGATGTAAATCTGATGGTAAATCGTGATCTGGAACATCACGCCGAATAATAGAAACAGTCACACCCAACACTCCCGAAAAACAAATAAGATGCCCTTATTCTATTAAATCCGGGACCAACAGGCGAAACAATTACACTAAAGGTGGAAATATAGTCAGAATGGATTACTTGTGATCAATTACTATGCAGCGCAGTCATACAGGGTTACTTTTATCTGTTCCCTTTCCCCTTAGTCCCTGCTTTTTTCACCACGCGTGAGGTAACTTTTCCTGGATAGTGATGTGTTTACTTTCAACCGTGATGTAACCGCCTCGGGTCAGATCTTTCAGAATACGGCTCACCATCTCACGCGATGCACCGACCATATTCGCCAGATCCTGCTGGGTTAATTTTTGCTGAATTACAAGCTTGCCGTCATCACTTTCTGCTGCAAGATTGATTAATGTTCTGGCGACCCTGCCATAAACATCCATCAATGCCAGACTTTTCACATTATCGGTCATTGAACGAAACCGGCTTGTTAATTCATCGATGATACGTACCGCAATCTGTGGATTTGTTGTTAGACAGGAATCAAATTCCTTTTTTGAAACAATCATAAATCGTGATTCTTGCAACGTAATAACAGAGGCGCTACGGGGAAAATTATCCAATGCAGCAAGCTCGCCAAAATATTCGCCAGCACCCAGAATATTCAGATCGACTTCCTTACCTTCTTCATCGCTCAAATAAATACGAACCCTGCCAGATAAAATCACATACAAAGAATCTGACAAATCACCTTCGTGTATAATAATGGTATTTTTCTTGAATGTTCTGTTTACCGCATGACCCGATAATGCCGACATATCTTTATCTGATAGTCCCTGGAACAACGGGATGTTTCGAAAACACTTTGCATCACCAGTATTGGCATTGGCTTTAAGTTTCGCGATAGTATCGAGGTGGGTATCTGAGCTCCCCACGTTCACTAAAGGCGGTACGGGTACTTTACCTTGACGAGAAAATTGTGAATCTGCCATAACTATTTACCTGCCCTATTTTTTTACCTGCCCTATTTATAGTTGATATTTTCCCAGGGAAGAAAGGGAATAGAATTATACACCACGGTCACCCACACTTCACGAATAACCGGCTAGCAAACAATTCTTAGAATTAACTGAAATTATTTCAAACAATCGTAATGATATATTTTTACAATAGTTACCAGTAGTTACAGGGATTACCTAATGTTATCTGGCAATAAATTGAACCAAATTACGACTAAAAACCCATTGAATTCCAGCCGTCATCTATGAGTTTTGTGAATTTTTCACATTCTGTATAGGCATTCCTGCACAGATCCTGAACATCATTCCCTTTAACTTTCTCTACAAGCAACGAGTGATTGTTATTTCAGATCATGTAGTT
>JAUWSG010000166.1 GCA_030610155.1 Gammaproteobacteria bacterium | reverse complement strand
GCTAATAGTGATAATTGCAGGGTTAGTGTTTTATTTAATCAGCCTCTTCGGCTCAAGAGTAACAAAAATAAATAGATACTTTGTTGCGAGCATTTGCGCTTTTACCGGTTTATATTGGGTTGTAGAACGTGGGAATAATATTTTACTATCTTTTTAAGTTTATTCTTACTTTGCGTTCTTTGTGATGAAATAATTTTTCTAGCTTAAAGAAAGCAATTCCGATTTGCATTGCATAACCGCCTTTTTGCCTTCTTCGATGGCTTCCCTGGCGCGGTAAAATTCAAATAATTCGATGTCTGCCATTTGTGGTGTAATTAATACGTCAGGTGGTTCGATAGCGAAATGACTCCGCGTAATCTGGATTTGCATGATATTGATCGCGCTGGCTATGGTTTCAAATAAACCGGGTGTCCGGGGTTTATTATTGTCTTCAGTGATGATGTTGGACCAGAGGTTTTTCAGGGTATTAGCCAGTGGGCTGTCTATGTCGTTTTGATTATCCTTTTCTTTTAAGTGGCGACCCGCCAGACTGGAGATCAGGTCAACGGCGATGACAATATCAGCTCCCATTGCGCGGCAGAGGGAAACAGGGACCGGGTTGACCAGTCCGCCATCAGACAACCATTTGCCATTCTGGTAAACAGGATTAAACAGTCCGGGAAGGGCGATGGATGCGCGTACTGCATCCAGCACAGAACCTTCTTTTAACCAGATCTCTGATCCGCTCTCCAGGTCCGTTGCGACGGCAGAATATTTTTTTGGAAGATCTTCGATATTCAGATTGTTTCCGGTTTGATTGAAAAAATCGAACAATTTTTTTCCTTCAATCAAACCGCCATGGAAACTGATGTCCAGGAATTTCGCTGTCTCCTGCCAGTCGAGTGTTAATACCCAGTCTTCCAGTTCGTCAAGTGAGCCGCTCGCATAGGCTGCGCCTACCAGGGCGCCAATAGAAGTACCGCAAATAATTTCAGGTTCAATACCAAGTTCATTTAGTGCGCGGATGACACCAATATGCGCCCAGCCACGTGCTGCCCCACCGCCTAATGCCAGTCCGATCTTTTTTTGTCTGGTTTGCAAACGACTTGCTCCGGTTAACTTGGAAAAATCATTTCACCGCAAAGGCGCAAAGAACGCAAAGGAAATCATTCTGGGCTTAAAAGTCATCAGTTCTTATTTTTTACTATCTTTTTAATCTTATCTTACTTTGCGTTCTTTGCGCCTTTGCGGTGAAATAAACTGCTGTATTCAGGGTTACGACATTTTTAGTGGAGTGTATGGCCTGATTGTGTCTGGGAAATGACGTGGTTCTAAATATCTTTTATCAGCATACTAATATGCTCCAGACGTTTAATGGGGTCGTTGAGTTCCAGGCAGAATTGTTTTTGTTCGAGTTTGATTGGTAATAGTTCGGTCAGACGGGCGCTGACCCAGGAGGCGTCTTCGTAGTCCTGCTTAAGTCGCAAAAAAGGGTAGCCCAGCTGGGTAATGATATGTTTTAACATGTCTGCCAGTTTTGAATATTCAGCAGGAAGCGCCAGGCTGGTTTCATTTGGGATGAGCTCAATCCGGGCGATAGTGAGATTATCTGCCTGTGTGTCCTGCGAGATGATTGTGAATCGTTCGGTCCCGTGTGCGGTTATGCCGAGAATGCCATCGGCTCTCATGTGCCAGTAATCGATCGTTGCGATTGTGCCAAATTGAAAAGAGGTGGCCGCTTTGCCTGTTTCGGCGCCTTCTTTAATGAGGCAAATACCAAAACTGCTTCCTTCTTTCATGCAATTGCTGACCATGTCCAGATAACGCGGTTCAAATATACGTAACGGTAATACGCCCCCCGGAAACAAAACAGAGTGTAAAGGAAATATGGGGATCTGTTTTTCAGTCATTTGTTTCACCGCCCCAGTCGGGTATCAGGGTATGCGGAATCTTCAGATGGTCGAGGATGCGTGCAACGACAAAATCGACCAGGTCATTTATTGATTTTGGCTGGCAATAAAAACCCGGGTTAGCGGGCATCATTGTGACACCCAGGCGTGCGAGTTTCAGCATGTGTTCCAGATGTATCGCAGACAATGGCATCTCTCTTGGTACTAAAATTAACTGGCGTTGTTCTTTAATCATAACATCAGCAGCACGTTCGATAAGATTGTCGCTAGTGCCGCAGGCAATGGCAGCCAGCGCACCTGATGAACAGGGACAGACCACCATGGCGCTGGATTTATTGGTGCCACTGGCGACAGGGGCCATCCATTGGTCTTTCCCGAATACCTGTAACTGATTTTCAGCTGCGTGATAACGATGACTAAAATAGCGTTGGGCTTCTTTTGGCTGGCCCGGACATTTTATATCTGTTTCTGTCGCAATCACAGTCTGGGCGGCCGGCGATAACATTAGATAAACCTGTTTTTTGGCAGTAATCAGGCATTCCAGCAGACGCAGGCCGTATTGTGCACCTGATGCGCCGGTAAGCGCCAAAGTAATGGTTTGATCAAAATTTTCCGTTTTGCTCATGGCTTGTCTTATTATACAGAATTCAGAACTAAAGCAGACCAGGATTTGCTGATGTTATTCGGATGATTGTTGTTCCATCTGAGCAATCAGTTTCTCATGTATGCCGCCAAAGGCACCGTTGCTCATAATGAGAATATGCTCGCCACCCTTGCTGATATCAAGAATGTAATCAATTATTGCCTGAATACTATCAAAGACTTTTATGTCCTGTTTAGTCGATTCTACGACATCTGATAGATCCCAGTCCAAATTATCTGGTTGATAAAGGATGACGTCATCTGCCAGTGCCAGTGATTGGCCCAGGGTGTTTTTATGCGTGCCCATGCGCATGGTGTTCGATCGAGGCTCGAGTACGGCAATGATAGGGCTTTTGCCGACATGTTTGCGTAGACCGGCCAGTGTCATATGAATAGCGGTCGGGTGGTGGGCGAAATCATCATAGATGGTGGTGTTATTGATTTTTGCGCGTATTTCCATGCGGCGCTTTACATTCTTGAACGTTTGCAAAGCATCGGTTGCCACGTTAACGGGAACACCGGCATGCTGGGCGGCAATAATGGTTGCCAGCCCATTGAGCGCATTGTGTTTTCCCATTAAAGACCAGTTTACTGTGCCAACGAGTTTATTATTTTTGTAGATTTCAAATTCACTGGAATCGGGGCGTTTGTCTTTGGTGTACCAGAGTGCTGTTTGTTCTTTTTTGTCAGAAGCATCTGCAAAGGTTTCGGTTGCGGTCCAACAACCCATTTTAATAACGTCGTTGGCGTTGTCATCCTGTTCAGGTGTGATGATGAGGCCATTGCCCGGCACCGTACGCACCAGGTGATGAAATTGTTTTTTGATTGCCTCAAGGTCAGGGAAAATATCGGCATGATCAAATTCAATATTATTAATGACCAGCGTTCTGGGGTGGTAGTGAATAAATTTGGAACGTTTGTCGAAAAAGGCGCTGTCATACTCGTCCGCCTCCACGACAAAAAACGGTGCGTCACCCAGGCGTGCAGAAATGCCGAAATTTTGCGAGACACCGCCAATTAAAAATCCCGGGTTTAGGTTTGCCTCTTCCAGTACCCAGCTCAACATACAACTGGTCGTTGTTTTGCCATGGGTGCCAGAGACCGCAAGCACCCAGCGGTCCTTTAATATATGGTCGGCCAGAAAGGCCGGGCCTGATGTATAATTCAGACCCTGATCCAGAATGTGTTCGACGGCGGCATTACCTCGTGACAGCGCATTGCCAATGACCACCAGATCGGGTGCGGGCTCAAGGTGTTGTGCCTTGTAGCCTTCCATCAGGGTGATGCCCTGGTCGCTTAACTGCGTGCTCATCGGCGGGTATACATTTGTGTCGCTGCCCGTTACCTTGTAGCCCAGTTGTCGGGCAAGTAACGCGATACCACCCATGAATGTACCGCAAATGCCTAATATGTGTATGTGCATAATTTTAGGTTGAACTCGCTGCAATAAATAAAATACTGGCCATTCGTATTGAGAAATAAGTATATAGAACCGATATACCTATTGTCATCGGTAATGAAAGTGATAAAGCATGGCGCAAAATATGCGCAATGATAACAATGTTCCACAGGACTAGTAGCAACAGCGCCCACTGGGGAATAAAAAGCAAGGCCGACTCTGCTTCTCCGATATGAGATAACCAGTAAAATGTTGGCCAGGCCAATAACTGCACCAGCGCACCTGTACCTGCCAATGCGGTGACAGTTTGTGTTTTACGTTCTGATGCACCGGCAATCGATAAGCTGACATGGGCCAATGCGATTAATAATCCGGTGTCTACCAATGCGGATAGAATGGCATTTGGCAGGGCCAGTTCTATGGCGCTTATGGAGGCACTTAGCAGCGCATAAATGACGACGCTTGAGATTGAGAGAAAGGTAGAGGAAGGGATGTCCTGGGGAGCCGCTCTCAATAAGGCGATGTCAAAAAATAATTTAAATAATTTTGTCATAAACGTAGCGTGGTTTTTTATCTGTAATATTTGTATTTGTTATAGATAGTTAGCGGTTCCTGCCCAGGTCGCTGCGCTGTTACAGATGTTTATATAAGGGTAATTAGTGTCAGTCTGGTCTGCTGCCGGATAGAGAAAATTATTATTAACAATAAGTCGCTTCATGTTACCTTGTATATATTCTAAAGTATATGAAGTTAGCGGTGGATCAAAGGGCTTGCTGTCTATTTTGTGTTGTCGGGTTTCTCCGTGACAGAGTGTCTTGAAAAGGGATAATTAAAACAATGTTGCAACAATATTATGTTAGCACACCTGAGCAACTTGAGGAGTTGTGCGAGTTATTGCAGGGCTCCGCAGCTATTGCGCTTGACACAGAATTTATGCGGGAGAAATCATATTATGCAAATTTGTGCTTGTTGCAAATTGCTAATGATAATTTAATCGCATGTGTTGACCCGCTGGCCCTGGAAGATCTTGGGCCTTTGCTGGATATTATTTATGATCAGAATATTCTCAAGGTGATGCATGCTGCGCGCCAGGACCTGGAGATTCTGAATGATATACGTGGGTCATTGCCCGATCCTTTGTTCGATACCCAGATTGCGGCGACCTTGCTTGGTTATGGTGATCAGGTCAGTTATGGCACTTTAGTACGTGACACGCTAAATGTTGAGCTGGATAAAAGCCACACACGAACCAACTGGGCTCAACGACCGCTGGATCCAGGGCAATTACGTTACGCGGAAGATGATGTGCGTTATTTGCTTGAGATTTCACAAATACAAATGCGCAAGCTGGACGATATGGGCCGTCATGGCTGGTTGGACGAGGATTTTGCTGAACTGACAAGTGACAAAAATTACAACAAGCCGCCGAGCGAAGCCTGGCAACGGATTCGTGGAATTCGTGTATTAAAAGGCCGGCACCTGGCCGTATTGAAAGAGCTGGCGGCGTGGCGGGAAGAGCGGGCAAGAAAAGTTGATAAACCAAGAAAATGGATTTTACGTGATGACGTGCTGGTGGACCTGGCAAGACGCATGCCCGACTCAACCGCCAGGTTACGTACAATGCGGGGTATAGAATCGCAAACAGTAAAAAAAATTGGTGAAGACATTGTTGGTGTCATAAAAAATGCGATGTCACTTCCTGAAGACCAGTGGCCCTCTTTGGGGTTTCGGTTTAGCCCCAGCGCAGAACAGGAAATTCTGGTGGACGGTATGATGGCGGTGTCACGCTATTGTGGATTGAAAAATGGTATCAGTCCTGCTGCGTTGGCAACAAGACGAGATCTGGAGCAATTACTGGCAGGTGGTCAGGACCATCCTATTTTACATGGTTGGCGTGGTATGTTGGTGGGGCGTGAGTTAACGAATTTCCTCGAAGGCGGCACAAAATTATCTGTTGTTGACGGGGTCCTGGAATTAGAGAAATAAAGGTACTGCGTTGGCAGGCCTGTTCAGGTGATTGAGAAATGATACGCATGAAGTTTCATATTTGCTTAACAGTCTTTCTGCTTCTGATTAATGGTGCTCATGTTCAGGCTGAAAATTTTTGCAGTCAGCCTATGGCTGATGACAAAATAAATAAGCATTTTGAGGGGCTGGCATTAAAACAGATGGCGCTGGAGTTTGGTCAGGGGGAGCTGGAATTGTCGGGGACACAATACTATCCTGTCGGACCGGATCTGGTGCGTGTAGAGTCATTTTTGAAGTTCCGCAAACCAGGGCGGGTGAATTTGTCGACTATGCGCGTTAAAGGCTGGATCAGTCGTTGCCAGGGCACATTGATTATCCGGGGTAACACCTGGCTTGCAGATGGCACATTAGCGGTGCAGCGTTACCAGAAAAGTGATTTGCCCGGGGAAGGTTTTATTTTTGGTAACAAGAATGCGCCGATACATGTGGTTGCCTTTGTTGATAGTCGATGTCCGCAGTGCCACCGTTTGATTGGTTATATGCGTGAACTGGTGAAAGATGGGAAAATGTATATTGAGTTACGTCAGACAGCATTTCTGG
>JAUWSG010000032.1 GCA_030610155.1 Gammaproteobacteria bacterium | reverse complement strand
CCGCAATCGGTAGATCACCCGCACATATCCAGTCCAGCATCAACTGTGATGCATGCCATAGTACATCTGGCTTCATACCTGCTGTGACTGTGAATCATAATGAAATCGATTTAACGGTCGGGTGCGTAAGTTGTCACAACAACGTCACCTCTATTGGCAAGTCTCCATCCCACATACAGACCTCTAACCTCTGTGAGACGTGCCATAACACGACAACATTCACCCCTGCAGATGCGGTTGATCACGCCCAGATTAACCTGGCAGCAGGGTGCGTAAGTTGTCACAATGGGGTCATTGCGATTGGGAAATTACCCTCTCATATCCAATCCAGTGATGGGTGTGACGCTTGTCATAACACACTTGCGTTTGTCCCGGCCGTTTTTGTTGATCATAATGAAATCAACCTGTCACCAGGTTGTTTCAGCTGTCACAATGGTGTAACTGCAATTGGTAAATCTCCAACACATATCTCAAGTTCGAATCAATGTGACATTTGCCATAGTACCAGCGCATTTAGCCCCGCGCTCCAGGTTGATCACAGCCAGTTTGATTTAACAGCGGGTTGTTTTAGCTGCCATGATGGCGTGACCGCAAGAGGAAAAAATCCGACCCATGTTGCTTCTTCCAATATCTGCGAAGCCTGTCATACCGTAACTGGCTGGGCCCCCGCGGTTAAGGTTGACCACAATCAGGTACTCGGTAATTGTAGCACTTGTCATAATGGCACGATCGCTACCGGTAAAAATGCCACTCACATTAACACCACTAATGTGTGCGAAGCTTGTCATCTCACTATAACCTGGAAACCAGCCGTCAAAGTTGATCATCTCGAAGTGGCGGGCGCCTGTCGTGACTGCCACAATGGTACGATTGCGATTGGTAAAGTTGCCGGCCACATCACTACCTCCGACATCTGTAGTGCCTGTCATAACACGGTCACATTCAGACCCGCGGTCAAGGTTGACCATAACGAGGTCGTCGGAGACTGTTCAACTTGCCATGATGGTGTTATCTCACTCAATAAAGGCACCACCCATATCGCAACAAGCAACCTGTGTGATGCCTGCCATAATACGGTCAGCTTTGTGCCTGCGACAGGTGTTGATCATAATGAAGTTATTGGTACTTGTGCAAATTGCCACAATGGAATCATTGCAAGCGGCAGATCTGCCAGCCATATCAGCACAACAGATGATTGTGCAGGCTGTCATATAACAAGCTCATGGATCCCGGCCAGCACGGTCGACCATACCCTGGTCTTTGGCTCATGCTCCAGTTGCCATAATGGTATTGTCGCATCCAGCAAAACGATCACCCATATACCAACATCGGCAGAATGTGATACCTGCCATAGTACTCAGGCCTGGATACCTGCCACCTTCGATCATGCCGGCATCAGCACTGGCTGCATCGCCTGTCATGATGGCATCACGGCTTCAGGAAGAGGACCACAGCACATCAATACCACGGTAGTATGCGAGGCTTGCCATACAATACTTTTCTGGATACCCGTCGTCAGAATGGACCATAAAGAGACTCTGGGCGTCTGTTATGATTGCCACAATGGCAGCATTGCCACCGGTCAGCCTGCGACACACATACCGACACTCAAGATATGCAACTCATGCCATAACACACTGACCTTCAGGCCGGCTGTCAAAGTTGACCACAACCAGGTTCTTGGCACCTGTTTTAATTGCCATAATGGCACGACAGCGCTTGGCACAAATCCTACCCATATCGCAACCAGTAACCGCTGCGACAGTTGCCATACCATCAATGGCTGGCGGCCCGCATTGGTGGTTGACCATAACGAAGTAATAGGCAGTTGTATCAGTTGCCATAATGGTACGACGGCATCGGGTAAAAGTGCCGCCCATATTGCCTCAAGTAACTTTTGTGATACATGCCATACAACTATTGGATGGCGACCGGTGCTGCGAGTCGATCATAGCCAGGTCACTGGCACCTGCTCCTCCTGCCACAATGGTTTGAATGCAACGGGTAAAACAGCCTCGCATGTCCCAACAACAAGTGAATGTGATGTTTGCCACAGCACACTGGCGTGGGTACCCGCAACATTTGTGCATACAGGTGTCGTCAACAATTGCGTAAGTTGTCACAATGGTGTTACCGCAACCGGTAAATCCTTTCTCCATCCTACTACGACAAACATTTGTGAAGCCTGCCATACCACCGCAGCATGGAGACCCGTCATAACAGTAGACCATACCCAGGTCACCGGTTGCCAGTCATGTCATAACGGGACTATCGCGAGTGCCAAACCACCTGACCACTGCGCAACAACGCAGGACTGTATCCTGTGCCATCTCTATCCTGACTGGGCGAACACGATTGGAGAATGTTAAGCAATAAATCTTTAAACGGGGACTCACTAACAACGAGGAGAAATATTATGAAAATTTACGCTAAATTACACGCACTCTATAATAAATTACTGACTACATTCAGGGAACTGGAAAATTTTTCACACCCGGAGTCTGATGAAACAGAACAATTAATCCGCGTTCCAGTAACATCGAAAAAAATACGCCAGCCTGTCGGGAAGAGTAAAACATGGTATTTCGACAAACAATAAAAATATTTACCAGGTGATTCCCGAGTTGTTCTGTTTAAGCTGACAATCTCTCAAAATATATCTCAGCTAAAACTCACCGGGCCCTGTTTATAACCGGCTCAGCTCAACAAGCTCAGACTTGCGCCTGTGCCTGATAGGCAGGCAGTTGAAACAAAAATGTCGTGCCAACATCAATCTCACTCTCAACAGATATTTTACTTTGATGCAGCTCAATGATGCGATTGACAATCGCCAGTCCCAGGCCAGCATTACCTTTTTCAGTCTGGCGACTTTTTTCCAGGCGGTAAAACCGCTCAAATATACGGCCCAACTCTTCTGCCGGTATGCCACACCCTGTATCAGCCACTTTGACAACAACACTTCCTGCCTCCGGCACCAGCGCTAATGTCACGCTACCCCCCTTCGGGGTATGCCTGAGTGCATTTTCTATCAGGTTCTCAATCACGCGCTGCATTAAACCGATGTCACCATACACCAACGGCACATCCGAGCCAAAATCTGTCTTCAGGCTGATATTACGCTTGCTTGCATCCAGCTGATATTTCAATGCGATATCCTGGATCAACTCACCCATTGAAAATGGTTCCGCAAAAACAACGGCTTCATATGAATCCAGCCTGGCAAGTTCAAAAAGTTCTGCTACCAGCTCGCCCAGATGCTGGCTCTGGTTAAGCGCTGTTTTTAAATATTGTACTCTTTGCTCAGTATCAAGGTCTTCATCCTTGAGTATCAAGGTTTCCAGATAACCCACCATCGATGCCAGTGGTGTACGCAGATCATGCGAAACATTCGCAACAAGTTCACGGCGTAACTGATCCGTTTTCTTAAGTTCATTAATTTGCTCAGTAATCTGGTCCGCCATGTTATTAAATTGCTGGCCCAATACATCAATCTCATCGCCCGGTGGACCCTTTAAATGATAACGCGCCTGTTCTTTTGACTCGCCCTTGCTGCGGGTAAAATTTAACATCGCTTTTGACAGTCTTCTAAGACGACGCGTCAATACAAAAAATATGGCGAAACCACCCAACATTGCGATCACCAGACCGGCCGTCAGGCCCCACATACTCCAGCCCAGAATATAACTTCCTTGCAGCATTTCAACGACACTATCAAACTCTTCACCACCCAGGATGACATAGAGATAACCTTCCAGTGGGCCTTCGGCCGGTATGCGGGCCGCGGAAAAGACTTTTTCCCGGTTCAGATCACGCGGATCATCACCGAGTATTGGATAACGTTTTTCAGTATTTATAAATTTTTGAATTTTTGTTGTATCAACAACCCGGCGTTTTACTTTGCCTTCCGGCGCAGAATAATCAAGCACATTACCTTTGGCATCCAGCAAATAAATTTCTATGCTCGGGTTAATCACCATTAACATGTGAAAAATACCCTTAAGCGCCTCTTTATTAATTTTCTGATCTTTAAGCAACAGGGCTTCTGAAACAATATGATCCGCCAGGGTTCTATTAAGCTTTTGAGAGACTTCCTGTTGATACATATCACTGGAGAAACGCACCAGCAATAAAAAAAGGAAACCGATAACACACACCAGGCCGAACAGGGTCACTGCAAGTCTACTGTATAAAGTGTTAAATATTTTCATGCTGTCATTTCCGCATCAGTGTCGGCAAACTTATAGCCCACACCCCAGACTGTCAAAATATAATCGGGTTTAGAAGGGTTTTCTTCGATCTTTGCCCGCAGCCGGTTTATATGTGAGTTAACGGTGTGTTCATATCCTTCATGCCCGTAACCCCAGATCAGGTCCAGCAACTGCGTACGCGTATAAACGCGCCCGGGATGAGTCGCGAAATGCCATAACAAATCGAATTCCTTTGCCGTTAACTCGACTTCCCTGCCCTGCTTCTTCACCTTGCGCTTTTCATTATCCAGCGCCAGTTCACCCACCTGTATGTTCTCACCATTCTGCTGAGCAGAGTCCACCTCACCCATCGCATCAACACGACGAAATATCGCTTTGACCCTGGCGATCAATTCCCTGACGCTAAAAGGCTTGGTCAGATAATCATCCGCACCTATTTCCAGCCCCAGCACCCGGTCCAGTTCCGAGCTCTTGGCGGTGAGCATCAGAATAGGCACATAATATTCCTTACTACGTAATTGACGGCATATCTCGATACCATCCATCCCCGGCAACATAAGGTCAAGAATGATAAGGTCATAATGTTCATTTATCGCTTTTAACAGGCCATCGTCACCTCTATAAGCCTGATCAACCGCAATACCCAGATCACTTAAATGCAGGGCGATCAGGTGAGCGATATCGCGATTATCTTCTATAACAAGGACTTTTCGTGGCATGGGCATCTTTTCTAAATAGTCTGAAACGTTATGTTATACAGTATAAAAAAAATATCACAGAATCATCACATCCGTGTCGTGTGTTGTCATCTGTTTTTACAATAAAGTCCTTTTACTTTATATTGTTAAAATAAAAGCATCTATACATTCTAGTCATCTTTTTGCACCCCATACCAGGCCACGAATAAACCGCATAAGCTGATGAGCGCAGCAACATAATAAGTTGCCTGCGGGCCCAACGAAGACCAGGTAAAACCACTATAAAGACTACCCAGCGCACCGCCTACACCGAAGCTCATACTACTATAAAGTGCCTGCCCCTTACCCTGGTGCTTGCCCTTGAAATTTTTGTGGATCAACTGAATGGCAGCGGCATGATAAACACCAAAACTGGCAGCATGCAGGGTCTGGGCAAAAATCATCACCGCGGTACTGTCGACAAACATGCCTGTCAGTATCCAGCGTAATGATGCGGTGGCCAGACTTGCCAGTAAAAGAAAACGCAATCCAAAACGCGCCACCAGTTTGAACATCACCATAAAAACAATGACTTCGGCTATCACTCCCAGTGACCACAACTGCCCCACCCAGCCACGTGCGTAGCCATGCGACTCCATATAAATAGTATAAAACGTATAATACGGTCCATGACTGGCCTGCATTAACATGCAGCTTACAAATAGCGCGATGACATGCGGGCGTAATAAAATTTTTCGTAGTGATTCATGACTTATCTGGACATGAGCGGTATCGCGTTCCTTAACAATCAAACTCGCCAGCCAAATGGCCAGCAACAGGAAAACACTTATATAAGGTAATAACTGCGCACTGTAAAAATCCAGGGCCACCCCGACCAGTGAAACGGAAATTACAAAACCAATTGACCCCCAAACCCGAATACCACTGTATTTTTCAGAACGGTCTCCCAGGTAAGTAAACGTAACCGCTTCAAACTGTGGTAATGCCGCATTCCAGAAAAAACTGTAACCGACCATAACGGCAGCCAGCCACCAATAATCCTGCTGAACAAACACACCACAAAACACAATGAGTGCCGCCAGGCAGCCAAACCTGACAACGACCATACGCTTGCCAGTATGGTCCGCTATCCATCCCCAGATATTCGGTGAGACTATCTTGGTCGCCATGAGTATCGCCATGAGCTCACCAATTTCAACAGGCGAAAAACCAAGAGACTGAAGGTAAACACTCCAGTACGGTATGAATGCGCCCAGGCTGGCGAAATAGAAAAGATAAAAACTGGACAATCGCCAGTAAGGTAAGTCGTGTTGTTTAGCAGACATGGCCAGCTGAACTGAAAATGGCCGGGAGAACGTGTTCAGGCACGAGGCGGCACAATAGGGGTAGGTGATTTCACATCACTGTTTTGTGCCCGATGACGCAACACATGGTCCATCAATACAATAGCCAACATAGCTTCCGCAATAGGTGTGGCGCGTATACCAACACAGGGATCATGTCGTCCGGTCGTGACCACTTCAACCGGGTTGCCGTTTACGTCAATGCTCTTACCTGGTAAACGAATACTCGAGGTGGGCTTGAGCGCAATACTGACAACGATATCCTGCCCCGAAGTGATACCACCCAACACACCGCCCGCATTGTTACTTAAAAATCCTTGCGGCGTCATTTCATCCCGGTGTTCAGACCCTTTTTGTTCAACACTGGCAAAGCCGGCACCAATCTCGACACCTTTGACTGCATTGATCGCCATCATAGCCTTGGCAACATCCGCATCAAAACGATCAAATATGGGTTCACCCAAACCGGGGGGTATATTTGTCGCTATTACATTAACACGCGCGCCTATCGAGTTACCCTCTTTGCGCAGCTTATCCATATACTCTTCAAGTTCCTGCACCTTTGCGGCATCAGGCGAAAAGAAGGGATTGTTATTCACCTGGTCCCAGTCAATTGACTGAAGATCATCGGGCAGCAGGTTTATGGGTCCCAATTGCGCCAGGAACCCGTTTATAACAATACCGAATTTTTCGTTCAAATATTTTTTTGCAATTCCCCCGGCCGCAACACGCATCGCGGTTTCACGCGCAGAAGAACGGCCGCCTCCCCGGTAATCACGAAAACCATATTTTTGCTGGTAGGTGTAATCAGCATGGCCGGGGCGAAACTGGTCTTTTATATTGCTGTAATCTTTTGAGCGCTGATCCGTATTCTGGATGATCAAGCCTATCGGTGAACCCGTCGTTTTACCTTCAAACACGCCCGACATTATTTGTACAATATCGCCTTCACGACGCTGTGTGGTATGTCGCGAAGTGCCCGGCTTACGTCTATCCAGATCATGTTGCAAATCCGACTCATCCAACGCCAACCCTGGCGGGCAACCATCGACAATACAACCCAGCGCCGGGCCATGACTCTCGCCAAAGCTGGTGACAGAAAACAGTTTTCCGATGGTGTTACCTGACATAGACACAATATCCGCTTAGTTTTTTCTTATCCTGAAGCACTGACCAGGCCCCATACAGGATAAGTGTTTAATTATCATAAAGATATAGTGTATTTTAATTGCAGATTATTTACCACTCACAAGCCAATAAAAATGACTGCAGAATTGCCAGAACAGCCCATCTGGTATACTCTTGGCCGTTTTCCGGGTTACCGGTAGACGGCCAGATGGACATTCTATAATCTGGGCGGGTTATTTTTTGGAGAGATGGCCGAGCGGCTGAAGGCGCACGCCTGGAAAGTGTGTATACGGCAACGTATCGAGGGTTCGAATCCCTCTCTCTCCGCCATATATTTAATAAAGCCATCATCAGAAATAATACTGATAACTCAATTGCACATCTGAAAACTCATCGACTTCCTGCCACTCGTATTTTGCTGAAAGTTTAATTGAATGGTTGGTGCTGATTACAATGTTTTGAATATAACTCGCCCGTAGACGATATATACCATCGGTGAACTGCTCTCCACTAAAATCAAGATGCGCGGTTGTGGGCCCGAAATACTGCAGCAGACCAGCGGTAAAACCAATCGCAGGCTCAATGGCCCGGCGTAGCTGTTTATTATATTCAAGACGCCCGATTGCTAACGCATAAACCTGGCTGTTTTTTAATAAGGACCAGCTGCCACCGGCACCACCTGTTACATGCGTCGTTAATTGATCAACACCATTAGTAAGCTGTCTTTCAAAACCAGTATAAATTTTCCATGCAAGTGGTTTAAAAAATCGCGTACGAGGCGTTAATGAAAAAATATCGATTAAATCCAGCTTGTACAGACTAACACCTTCATTTTCTTCTGTGCGGATTTGCAAATTAATAATATTAATTTGTGCGCCACGAAAAAAACCTTTCTCATTATCTTCAAGATCATGGAAGGACATTTTTAAACCCAGTTCTGCATAATTATTCCCGAGGCGTTTACCCAGGCCTAACGTTAACCGCTTACTTCCGTGACCCTGCTCAGGTGATACAGGTATATCAATGGGCGCTGTTTCGGCGAGGCCTTTGGAATATGAATTAAGAAGTAATAATAACTGATGACTGCGTTTTGCAATAACAGGGTCACGCACTTTATTAGTTTGCTGATGCCGCAGATACTGGTAAGCAATATCGACGATGATGCTTTGCTGATTTTCAGGCAGGCTTGTAAAAGCATCTTGCCTGGCAACAGACATATCTTTAGATAACTCTATGACCAGATCATGGCTCTCTTCAGGCACCTGGTTAAGCAAATGCAGCAAAAAGGTAGACTGCGAAGGCCTGTAGACAGCCGACTCGATCATATCGGCATTCTCTATTGCACGGACCGTATCAACGGGTACGGCAGTGACTTTAAACTCGGCTGTCAAATCAACTTCCGGGCGGGCCACCTCAAGCAATTCCAGCAGGCGGTATGAACAGTTCTCATCAAAGTAATAATAATCAAAGTTCATATCCTGCAATTCCCAAAGATGGGTGACGATACGCTCCGTTTCGCCCACAGTCAGATTCAGTTTGTACTCCCATATATCGCGGTGCTCTATACGATTATACTCCTGAATTTTTTTATAATAATGGTCGGTAACGAACATCCCTGAATAGCCTCCGACCAGGCCCTTGAAGGCATACAGAATAGAGTTCTCACCTGCTGCCACATCAGCACCGAAATTAATCGCGGTTGATAACCAGAGAGAATTACCTTCATCCTCTGCAGAATCAAGACGTAAAAGAGTGTGCCCGAACATGGATGAAGGACTGTTCAGATTATACGCGGGGAAGATCAATGTAACTGAGTCAGAACGTACGTGTTTACGCCATTCGATATATTTATCACAATGGACAACAGGTAAAGAACCCGTATCAAAAGAAAGCTTCTGTTTTAACCAGTTCAGCCGGGCAATGAATTTGCACTGTGCATGTTCATCGCCAGTGACATCTGTTTTATAGAATGCCGCAAGAGTAGCAAATAACTCTGATTCCGGGTTTGTTTTACCATCAGGTGCAATAAAAAATCGTCTGTCATTAACCTCGCTCTCGTAATTATCCGCCAGGTCGCCCTTGCCATCATAGTGGAGCAAATTAATCCATACCGCACTCTGCCAGATGCGTTGTTTTTGCGCTGCCATCTGCAGATCAGCAATAACTTTATTCTCACCAGCCTGAGCAATAGAAATGCTTGCCGTCAGAATAATAAGAAGCGAACAACGTATAATAAGTATTGGCATCATTGAATGCAGATGAAAAAGAAATGTACCAGAATGTTAATCTGGTTATTGGTGCATAGTTAGCGCGCGCAACTCAAACAAGAAAAAGGCCCCACACTTTTGATGCAGGGCCTTTGCTAAATACTTCTTTAAAAAATCAATTATGACTCAAGGTATCTAGCAAGCGTTGAATCTGCTTTCATGACATCTTCAATAGAAGCTATCATTTCATCCGCAGTTACATCTTCACTTGGAAAAAGAACAGCAAAGTTTTCATGCATCACACTTGCAAATGTATCTCGGTCAGTCGGTTCAACACCATAAAGTACTGCAACAGTATTCAGCGCATCACCTTCACCACGGGCTACGTCTTCCGAGAACTCATTCATGATAGCGGCTACCGCATTTTTTCCACCGTAACTCAATTTACCAGTAGTACTACAGCCATTCGTACCGAATGTCATACCAAAGGTGTTGTTACCAAACGTGTTATTGGTTGTCGCTGCCAGTACGTGAGGTCCCGTACCATTTTGACCAGCAAACAATGCATTACCCCAGCCACACCCATCGCCACCTGCGCTAGCCATCGCGACTGATGAACCAGAAAGTAACACTAAACCTGCGAGCATTCTTTTCATTCATATCTCCTGATTTTCTATTAAAGTACGGTTGTTATTACAAGTAAGTATATTAAAATCACAACCAATATCAAGTTTCTTGCTTAAATAAAGCACCGTAGTGGATAATTGCCGTTATAAATATTTTAAATTTAACAACACCATGATTTATAGAAAAATAATTATCGAATTCAAAACCATGCCTGACGGCCACTGCAACAAAACTTGTTGAATTTATGCGCATTATAATCATTTTTGTATTGTTATTTGTGACGGGATGTACAAATTTTCTTTTTCATCCCATGAAACCCTACTTCATTACGCCTGATCAGGTGGGTATACGTTATGATGATATGTATATATCAACAAATGATAACACGCAGTTACATGGCTGGAAGCTTTATGCTGACACGGATCCTGTCGGCAGCGTACTGTACTTTCACGGCAACGCAGAAAACATCAGCACGCATTTCGGCAGTGTCTACTGGTTAACTAAACAGGGTTATGACGTCTATTTATTCGACTATAGAGGTTATGGTCAATCTGAAGGCGAAGCAGACCTCGATCTGATCATCAAGGATGCTGAATTAATGATTGGCCACGTTGTTGACCGTCCGGATGTAGAGAACATCACGGTCATCGGCCAGAGTCTTGGGGCCAGTATCGCAATCTATGCAGTGGCCCACAGCCAGTATAAACAGAATATTTCAGCGCTGGTTTCAGTATCGGCATTCAGCGACTATCACGATGTAACACAAGATGTCCTGTCTAAAAGCTGGCTGCTCTGGCTGTTTCAGTGGCCACTGTCGTATACCATCAGCAATAAATACAGCCCGGTAAAAGCTGTTGGCGATGTGTCACCCGTAAACCTTTTGCTCATGCAGAGCACAGATGATGAAATCATTGATATGTATCATGCAGAGCGTTTGTTAAAAGAGGCACAAGAGCCCAAACAATTGTTATTGCTCAAGGATGGGCATAATTCTATCTTTAATAACGAAGACAACAGAAAGGTATTACTGGAGTTCCTTAAAAAATTAAATTCTAATCGTAACTGATAAAGATCAAAACCATTTTACCACGGAGGTCACGGAGAAAAGAGGATTGCGCAACCCGGACCCAAGTTCCCTCTCCCCTTTGGGGAGAGGGTTAGGGTGAGGGGAATGTGTAAGCGTGGAGAACATAATTCAAAAGCCCCCTCATCCTAACCTTGCTCCCCAAAGGGGAGAAGGAACTAAAACCAAAAAGATTTTCTCCGTGACCTCCGTGGTAAAACTGTTTTTTTTTATTATCTTCCCCCCCGTGGTAAAACCCGCTGAATACCCACAAAATCCCGCTGATTTTTTTATACACACCTCAAAATCCTCATATTATTCAATCACCCGGCCCTGCTATGGCGACTTTTTCAGGCTGGGTGCGCTTCGAGCTTTGTGTTATCCTTCCAGGTTCTGGCAGCAAGACAGCTAAAGTTCAATGGTAGCGGGTGTCAGTCCCCTCGCAACGACAGTTTGTGAACCCCGTCAGACCTGGAAGGGAGCAGCGGCAGCAGAGGACTCGTGTGCCGGGGTGTGGCTGATGCTTGCTGCCACCAATTCAAATTAATACGAAGTAAAACAATGAGTTACCAAGTCCTCGCGCGCAAATGGCGACCACGCAATTTCAGTGAAATGGTTGGACAGGAACATGTTCAACGCACACTGATCAATGCGCTGGATAATGATCAACTGCATCATGCCTTCCTGTTTACCGGCACCCGGGGTGTTGGCAAAACAACCATCGCGCGTATTCTTGCCAAATCACTCAACTGCGAAAAAGGCGTGACGTCAAAACCCTGTGGCGAATGTTCCGCCTGCCGTGCAATCAATGAAGGTCATTTCGTTGACCTGATTGAAGTCGATGCGGCATCAAAAACAAAAGTCGAAGACACCCGGGAGTTGCTTGAAAATGTCCAATACACCCCGTCACAAGGGCGTTACAAGGTTTACCTGATCGACGAAGTGCACATGCTGTCAAAGCACAGCTTTAACGCACTGTTAAAAACACTGGAAGAACCCCCGCCACATGTGAAATTTTTGTTTGCCACAACAGACCCGCAGAAACTACCCATTACGATACTCTCAAGGTGTCTGCAATTTAATCTCAAACGCATTCCTGTTGATATGATCAGCACTTATCTGGCAAAAGTGCTTGAACAGGAAAAAATCAGCGCCGAACCGGCAGCCCTGCTGCTGATTGCACGTGCCGCAGATGGCAGTATGCGTGACGCATTAAGCCTGACCGACCAGGCCATTGCGTATGGAAAAGGCCAATTAATCGAGTCTGACGTCAGGTCAATGCTGGGCACGATCGACAGAAACCACGTGATCAAAATTTTGCAAGCATTGCATCAACAAAATGCGACTGCCTTGCTGGAAGCAAGCAGACAGATTGAAGAACAGGCGTTTGACTTCCCTAATGTTCTCTCTGAACTTTCATCCCTGTTGCATGAAATTGCGCTGGCCCAGATGGTACCTGATGCGTTGGGCAGCGGCACTGAACACCGGAAGGAAATAACGGAACTGGCTCAACAGTTGTCCCCGGAAGATGTTCAGCTATTCTACCAAATCGTTATTACAGGGCGTCGAGACCTGCCGCTGGCACCGGACATGCGCAGTGGTTTTGAAATGATATTATTGCGTATGCTGAGTTTTAAGCCGGCGATCGTGCATAACCAGGCCACGAACTCACCTGCCATTCAACCCGCTAGCATCCCGCCCACCAGGCAGATGCATGCGGCGGCACCACGAGCTTCTTCACCTGCAAACAAAATACCAGCAGACTCGCCTGTTAACTCTCCGGTAAATTCTCAGGTAAATTCTCCGGCAAACTCACCTGCTAACAACGCTAACCCATGGCATGCCATGATAGATAATTTAAACCTCGTCGGGTTGACGTTACAACTTGCCAGACAATGCATTATCAAGGAAAAAACAGACGAGCATATTCACCTGCAGCTGGATACTGCACATAGCCAATTATTGAACGCCAAACTACAAGAAAGACTGCAGACCGCAATTCACTCACATTTAGGCCCATCGGTGAAATTAACCATTACAACAGAAGGCGATTTCAAGGATGAAACACCTGCACAAAAACACAAAAGGCAACAGGAAGAACGACAGCGTGCTGCCGAAGATGCCATCCAGAAAGACGCCAATGTTCAAGCACTTGTCGACACATTTGATGCAACTATTGATACAAAATCAATTAAACCGGCTGATTAACACATCAGCCCCGTCAATCAGAAATAGGCGTTACTTTTTGATTGACGTATAGTAGATCAGACCACAACCAACAGATTGTAAAGAGGTATTAAACAGATGAAAGGCGGACTCGGAAACTTGATGAAACAAGCGCAAAAGATGCAGGAAGATATGCAAAAAGCGCAAGAAGAACTGGCTAACATGGAAGTCACCGGGCAATCGGGTGGCGGCATGGTCCAGGTTGTGATGACCGGGCGACACGATGTTAAACGCGTCTCGATTGACGATAGCATGATGGGTGATGATAAAGAGATGCTGGAAGATTTGCTTGCCGCAGCGGTCAATGATGCCGTTCGCCAGGTTGAAAAAAACAGCCAGGAAAAAATGTCCGGCATGACCGCAGGTATGAATTTACCTGCCGGTATGAAACTTCCTTTTTAAGTCACATTAACAGCGGACAAAACATATGAGCTACGGCCCTCTCATCGGGCAATTAGTGGAGGCATTGCGATGTCTCCCCGGCGTCGGCCCCAAATCTGCTCAGCGGATGGCTTTTTATTTGCTCGAGCGCAACAAAAACGGCGCACTGCAACTGGCAAGAGCCCTTGGCGAAGCGGTTGAAAAAGTAGGCAACTGTAAAATATGCCGGACATTAAGCGAAACCGAAACATGCACGTTTTGTGCTGATCATGAGCGAAACAGGCAAATACTTTGTATTGTTGAAACACCTGCCGATGTACATGTTATTGACAGCTCTACCGAATATAAAGGCCTGTATTTTGTTCTGATGGGTCGCCTCTCACCGCTGGATGGCATCGGACCTGATGATATCGGCCTCGACCTGCTTGCCAAACGCATACGTGAAGAAAACATCTCGGAAATAATACTGGCAACCAACCCGACTGCCGAAGGCGAAGCGACCGCACACTTTGTGCGTGAAATGTTCAGCGATAAAGATATTAAAGTCACCCGGATCGCGCATGGCGTCCCTATCGGTGGAGAACTGGAGTACGTCAACAGCAGCACACTGTTTCATGCTTTTTCAGGCAGACACGAACTTTAGTCCTCGATACACATCCTACAAAAAACAGCATCATGCTAACGATTTACTCGTTCAGCTCACCCAGAACCACAACAAACAGTCAAACTCACCTCAATTAAACAGACATAATCATACCAATAAAAGGGTGATTCGCTGAATAACTGTACACAATCAATCACTAAAGAAATATCGCGTACTGCCGTAAGTTATTCAGACTCATCTCAATAAAAAAGTAGCAAAATATATATATCTTAACTTATTATTTTATTAGTAAATCCATGGTAATACCATGAATAAAAAAACAGACCAAGACCCGCAAATATTAAAACAGAAACAGGAAGCCATGGTAATTCAGCATGCGCCCCTGGTTAAACGTATTGCCTATCACCTGATGGCAAGAATGCCGCCTATGGTCCTGGTCGATGATTTAATTCAGGCCGGCATGCTGGGTCTACTCGATGCTTTTCGTAATTATGACCCCTCCCGGGGGGCAAGCTTTGAAACCTATGCGGGCATTCGCATCCGTGGCTCGATGCTGGACGAACTAAGACGAAACGACTGGGCACCTAAATCAGTTCACCGCAAAATTCGCGACATGGCCAAAACAATCCGCGAAATTGAAAATCAAACCGGCAGAGATGCACGCGATAATGAAATAATTGAAGCGATGGATATTAGCCAGGAAGAATATTTTAAAATTCTTAAAGAAGCATCCGTCTTCAGAATGACCAATCTCGAAGCAATTGGCATCGATGAGGAAGCCATAAGCAAAGGCATGGTCCCCGCTGAACCAAATCCTATCGACACTTTGCAGGAAGAAGATTTCAAAAATAATCTTGCAACCTCTATTGCAGCACTACCTGAACGTGAACGAATGATAGTCAACTTGTATTACGATGCCGAATTAAATCTCCGGGAAATCGGCTCAGTATTGGGCGTAAGCGAATCCAGAACCAGTCAACTATTAAGTCAGGCACTGATCAGATTAAGAGCCCGCATGAATAACTGGGTAGCATAGACCCGTACAAATATCTACTCAAAATTTACTGCCTGAACAATAGTAAAATGTTCAGAAAAATGTTACTTGTTGTAATAAGAAAAGCAATGGAACAAAATATTTTAACTCGCTGGTGAATTGAATATCATTTTAACAAACGAAAAAAGTTGTCGCGCTGTGCCAAAAAAACATTACTTTAATCAAACGCCTTTATATGAGGCCAACTACGCAAGACTGAAAAGATTAATACCAAACTCATTTGATGGTATTAATAATGTGCTGTCACTTGCTAATAATTCAAAAATAAAGTTTGCTCTCGAGATTATTGAATCCCACAAATTCACTGTCGTTGTTGTAATGAAAATCAGCTATGACTTTTCCAGCCCCCTTATCACTAATCCTTCTTTTAAAATACGTATATGTCATGATGCGAGTGTCGCGGAAGTCATCGCCTACCATCACCATGCCAATTTCAAGCCTGACTATCATTACCCTAACCAGGGCATGTTACATAAGGATGAAAAACAACAGGTTAACCGCCTGCTAGGTGAATTTCTGGACTATTTCATTAACGATAAAAGAGCAGCACCGCTCGAGCTGCTTGGCCAATTACCCTGATACAGGGCCTGCATCGCTTCCTACGTTCCTGCGTTATCTCCCCCCCTTAAAGTTATTATGTTTTTGTCCGAAAATACTAGTAACAGCGGGTGACTATTTTTTTGTTGGACTTTTTAAATAGTGGCTACCGACTAACGAAGTAATTTATACATACGTTTGATAGAACGTGCACCAGTTCACAAACGACTATAAAGATTGAGTGGAGGGCAAGACCATGAGCAAATATCTGGACCACGAACCTGAACTTCAATTAATGGAAGTCTCCCAGGACCCCACGTCTATGGCATACCAGCAAAACAAAAGGTTCCAGTTTGGCGTTGTGCCTCATTCAGCAGACGACTGGAATAGCACCGGTGACGAGTCCATTAGCTACGACGATTTTGTTGATATCGACAACGTCATCGACACCGACCTTGATAACGATATTGTCAATTTCGATATTGACGAATTTTAATCGTTTGACACCAGGCAGCCGGGTTCCTGACATAAGGATTTACGCTTATCCAGGCAAAACAAATAGCTTACAAAAATAGAAGGTTATTTAGCCGCATACCCGGCCCTGTCCAGAATCTATACTCCCGGGCAAGCAGCCCCGTTTAAAGGCCATTTCCAAAGCGGACTATATTGATACTTTCCTTCTAAAGGTGTATTGTCTGGCCGAAATTTAGTGGAACATTATAAAAAAAGGTTTGTTTTTAGTCTGCAATTTTGCAGATAATGTAAACAAATGTAAAATATAGCGGACTGCGAACACGATACATACTGGTGTTTGCTAAGCTTTATAAGGCAGGGAATCAGCCACTTCAATCAGTCAGGGATTTCTGGTCTAAATCAAAATGCATACACAGAAGTCAAAAATTATTATAGCGGGCGGATTTGCCGCCCTGATCATCTTTATGATCGGTGTCACGGTTGCGGGACTCAGCCGCATGGTGACCATCAATCAACAGATCGATAGTCTCAATAAAGAACAGCATAATAAAACCACCCTCTCCTACACCATGCGACTGGCCGCGCGTGAAAGAATGATCAGCCTCATCTTAATCACCAATATTGTTGACCCCTTTGAAAAAGATGATGAAATGCTGCGTTTTAACACCCTCGGCACCAAGTTCGCCAACGCCCGTATTAAATTATTATCCATGCCTCTGGCAGATAGCGAAAAGGCCTTACTGGATAAACAAAGCCAATTAACAGCAGCAGTACGACCCTTACAGGAAAAATTGATAGACCTGGCCTTTTTCGGTGAAACCGGCCATGCCCACAAACTATTGGTCGAACAAGCCATCCCGGCACAGGATAAAGTTATTGCTACATTGGAAGAATTGCATGACATACAGGAAGTCGCATACGATCGCACACTTAGCACTACCGTGCTCACCTATCGGGAAGCCTATATTCTGTTCATGGCCTTTCTGGGCGTCATCATTTCGATTGTAGGCGGCATCGTCGCCTTTCTGGTCATTAAAAAAATCTCATCAATCGAAAGTGTATTATTCAAAGAAAAAGAACGTTATGCGCTGGCAGTACGGGGAGCAAATGATGGTTTGTGGGACTGGGACCTGATCACCAACCAGATTTATTTTTCACCCCGCTGGAAAGCCATGCTGGGGTACGAAGACCATGAAATTGGCAATAAACTGGAAGAATGGATTAAACGCATTCATCCTGACGATTCAGAAAAAACCATGGCAGATCTTACCGCACACCTGAATGGCCATACATATTATTACGAAAGTGAACAAAGACTGCTACACAAAGACGGCTCTTATCGGTACTTCTCAATCCGTGGACTTGCAATGCGTGATGAGGCAGGAAAATCATATCGAATTGCAGGCTCACAGTCAGATATAACGGAGCGCAAACTAATTGAAAAACAATCAGTACAAAATGAAACCAGAGTGAATGCTGTATTAAACAATGTTTTTGAAGCCATCATCACGATAGATCAAAATAGCATAATAGAAACATTCAATCATGCCGCTGAAAAAATGTTTGAATGTAAATCAGATGAAGTGCTAGGTTCAAAATTTTCCGATCTGTTGCCAGACCCATATAAAAAATATTTTGAACAAAATATTAATGAACACCTCGAAGCAGAAAAATCGTCCTTTATTGGCACCAACCATGAAGTCATGGGGCAAAGAAAACGGGGCGTAGCCTTCCCAATCGAACTGGTTGTAAGTGAAATGTGGCTGGATGAAGAACGTAAATTTATCATCATTGCCAACGATATTTCCGAACTGAAAAACAAACTCAGTGCCTGATAGCCATCTGGATCTACGTTCTCTCACTGACTGATACTCTACTATTCTGCACCTCCCGGGAACCAGCCTTATCCCCCTTCGTCATCAAGCATTATCCAGCCCTTCAATACCCAATATAATCAATGATTTAGATTTAACAGTATTTAAACCCAAACCCATTAAATCTATTTATCCCTTAATTAATAATTTATTCAAGATAATTCACAAAAAGCCGATGGTAAATACAGTCAGTTAATATTTTTTAAAGGCCATTTACAAATGAAAAAGTTGATATTCGCATTACTTTTTGGTGTCTTTGCATCGGCAAATGCAGTTGGGCAATCAGGCAATTTCTCCGATGATTATGTCTGGCAAGAGCGTTTCAAGATGACCATGTCCAAGGCAGAAAATGGCATGGCTAAAGCGCAATATTCTGTTGGCGAAATGTATGAGAAAGGACGCGGAACACAAAAAGACGCCAAACAGGCTTTTAGCTGGTACCAGAAAGCCTCAGCACAACGTTATATGAAAGCGCAATACAAACTTGGATATATGTATTACAAGGGACTCGGTGTACAAAAAAATTCAAATAAGGCCTATGAATTATTTCAAAAACCGGCAGACAAAGGCAATGTACGCGCCCAATATTACCTTGGTAAATTATATGATAATGGTCAGGGCGTAACTAAAGACAGAGAAAAAGCATTATTGTGGTACAGCCGGTCTTCCCTGGGCGGTTACACACCTGCTGAAGAAGCACTGGCAAATGTCAAAAAATACCTTGCATCACTGGAGGCTGCACCAAAGTTTTCCAGCAAACCTGCGGTAAAAAAGACCAAAACGGCGTCCAAAAAAAGCAAAAAATCGTCAACAAAACAAGCCAAATCCAGGAAAGCCACCTCCAAAAAAGTCGCAAAAGCAAATTCACTTTCAGGAAAAATACTGCAAGGTGGCTGGATGAAGAGAAAAAAACCTGCTGAATTTTTGCCATCAAAAATTACCAAATGCAAACGACAAAGTTCTACCGTACTCGAATGCGTTTCCGGAAAACT
>JAUWSG010000084.1 GCA_030610155.1 Gammaproteobacteria bacterium | reverse complement strand
GAGAGTGTTGCGCTGCAGAACTCTATCGCGACAGCATCGTGAAATATTTCCTGTGTGGCGCCCAGGTCTTTTGCTGTTCGTTTAAGCATTTTTCCTATATAGGAAATATTGTTTATTTTTATTCCGTGGCCTGCAACAGCATTTTCTACATCCAGCTTCACATTTTCAAATGAGTCTTCAATTTTGTAAGAGACCATGTGTTTTGATGAAGTATTTGTCTGCTCTAAAAGAGCCGGTTTATCCCCCCGGGGTTTTTTGTCAGGTATCTGTTGTTCACATGCAGCAAGTAGCAGCGGGAACAGGATGATTAGTCTGGCAAATTTATACATTTTTCAGTAAGTTAATTTTATTTGATTCTGCCGTCATTCAGGCATAAAGTTATTAAAGGTGGAGCAATATCTGGGCCGGCTGGTGTTTGTAATTACTTTATTGCCGATACTGCCAGAAAAATGGTTAACAATAATAATTATGGCCTGATAGTGCAAAAAAGCCTAATAAAATCCATGTGGTGATGTCTTGGTAATGGTATAAATTCATGAGGAGGGCATGCCGGTGATGAAATACAATCACGCCAGCCAATTATTATTCGTTTTTGTTCTGTATATCTCTTTTATTGCCGTGCCTGTATTGGCTGATACGTCGGTTGCCGAAGGGAAAAAACTGGCTCTGGAATATTGTGTTGCCTGTCACCAGTTTACCGGCACAAACCAGGCGGGTTCACTGGGGCCGCCTTTGTTGGTGATGAAATCCCGCTTTCCAGATCGTAAGACGATCTACAATATTATTTATGATCCTGCTGTTGCTATAAAGCCGCATACAATGATGCCGCCATTCGGTCGTAATAAGCTCATTAATAAAGCGGAAATAAATAAGATTATTGACTTCCTGTACTCGTTATAATTTTTACTCGTTTAATATAAGGACATTAAAATGTGCCACCATTACCGGTTATCCATATTACTCCTCTTATTTAGCCTGTTATTGGTCAATCCACTTTTATATGCGGGGCCAAAAGAAGACCTGGTAAGGTATCAGGGTTATTTTCAAAAGCGCTTTAGCAATCTTAGTCTGGATGATTTGTCCAATGGTTTATATAACTTCGACGAAGGCAGACGTGAGCAATGGGAAGCCATTATGGAATTTCCTCCTTATGAAATAGCGATTGAAGAGGGTGAGGAATTATTTAATAAACCGTTTGGCAATGGCAAACGCTACGCGGATTGTTTTGACAACGGAGGTGTTGCTATCGCGCATACCTACCCGCGCTTCAATGCAAAAACCGGTAAAGTACAAAATATTTCCGCGGTGATTAATGAATGTCGGGTTGCGAATGGAGAAAAGCCTTTGCGTTATTTAAAAGGTGAAATCGTTAAACTGCTTACGTATATGGCGGATACCTCCCGCGGTAAAAAAATTGATATACAGGTACCCGATGACCCCAGGGCGCTGGCTGCTTATGAGGATGGCAAGCGTGTTTATTTTACACGTCGAGGTGTTCGGGATTTTGCCTGTTATCACTGCCACTGGGAAGCTGCCGGTCAAAAAATCAGGGGCAATGTGCTGAGTACTGCAGTCGGCCAGGTAACTCATTTCCCCAGTTATCGATCAAAATGGGGTGCGGTTGGGCCGATTCAGCGGCGTTATAAAGGTTGCATGAAAAATGTAGGGGCAGTGCCTTTGAAAGCACAAAGTGATGCGATGAATAATCTGGAATATTTTCACACCCACATGAGTAATGGTATTTCAATGAATGCGCCTGGGACACGGTTTTGATGCATGTTCTTAACCCACGTTAGTTTGTGTAAGGGGAGCAATATGAACAAGATAATTTTTTGTATTCTGTTTTTCTTTCTTTTGCTGGTGTCAACGCCTGGCCTTTCGACGCCCGCATTATCATCATCGGAAGCCAATGCGGTGTTGAAGCAGGCAATGTCATTGCATAAACAGGCAATTGCCAATGAAGGTGGTTGGAGAATCACTGGCAAGTTTATGAAAAAGGCAAAAAAATTGCTGGATAAAGGTGATAGAAGAAAAGCATTAGACGTTGCGATTCGGGCCAGGGAATTTGCCGAGCTGAGTATTATGCAGGCGGATATGGAAAAAAAGAGCTGGTCAGAGCCACCGTATCTTAAATAGTAATGTGTCCTGTGCTGTGTTATTAACGCAGTTTTCGAACCTTGAATTTACGGCCTTTGATTTTACCTTCTGACAGAATTTTCAAGGCCTGTTTAGCAATAGGGCGTTCTACCGCCACATAAGCAAGCTTATCAGAAATATCAATTTTGCCGATTTGTTTGCCAGGCAGTTTGGTGTTTGCTGTTAAAGCCCCTAATATATCACCCGCACGCACCTTGTCTTTACGACCACCATTGATACACAGTGTGACCATCGGTGGGCTGAGTTTGAAGTTTTCACGAGGTTTTAGTGAAGAGGTTTTTTCAATTCTGACAGGACTATTTTGAAATTCTTCTATCATTTTGACTTTGCGTTGCTCGGATGCCATGAACAAACTAATAGCCAGTCCTTCGTTACCCGCACGGCCGGTACGACCTATGCGGTGAATGTATATTTCCGGGTCCGGTGATATTTCGAAATTAAATACGGCTTGTAAATCTTTAATATCCAGCCCGCGTGCAGCAACATCTGTTGCGACAAGTATCGAACTGCTTTTATTGGCAAACTGTACCAGCACCTGGTCACGTTCTTTTTGTTCAAGATCACCGTGCAGGGCCAGCACATGGAAACCTTGTTGCCATAACGCATCAGCCAGTTCCTGGCACTGTTGTTTTCGATTGCAAAATACAACGCTGGATTCAGGACGGTAATGTTGCAACAGAGAAATTAGAGTTTTAGTTCTTTCACCCTTTTGTATTTCATAGAAAACCTGTTTTATTATTTTATCGTCATGCAAAGTTTCTACACGAATATCAACAGGATCGTTCTGGATGGCATGACTGATGTCTTTTATTTCATCGGGATAGGTGGCAGAAAATAACAGGGTTTGTCTTTGACGTGGCATCATATCAATAATGCGCATGATATCTTCATGAAAACCCATATCCAGCATGCGGTCGGCTTCATCCAGTACCAGTGTTTTTAATCCATCCAGTTTTAAAGAGCCTTTTTCCAGATGCTTTAATATTCGTCCCGGTGTGCCGGTGACAATATGCGGGTGATGTTCCAGTGAGGCCAGTTGCGGGGCCATTGGATTGCCGCCACACAATGTAAGTATTTTGGTATTGGGTATTGCACGCGCCAGACGACGAATTTCTTTGCTGACCTGATCAGCCAGCTCACGTGTCGGGCAAAGTATCAGTGACTGGGTCTGGTAATTTTGGGCATCAAGTTTGTGTAATAAACCAATGCCAAATGCCGCTGTTTTGCCACTGCCGGTTTTTGCCTGTGCCAGTAAATCCTTGCCTTTTAGAATCGCGGGCAGGCTTTGTGCCTGTATCGGGGTCATTACCTGGTAATCCATGGACTGGATGTTGGCTAAAAGCTCAGGCGTTAAGGGTAATGATGAGAAGGCAGTTGTTGTCACGTGATATTTAGTCTTGGTTGGCGAAAATCTGCCGTATGATAGCAGATATCGAGTTTGAGCGGGTTATTCAATAAATATTTGAATATATTGCACTTTAATCACCTTTCGGGGTGACAATTCAGGTATACTGCCTGCCGAAACTCTTGGTGCACTCCGGTCTGCACCTCTTATTCAACGCGGTAATCCTTCTTTATTTACCTCGAAACACACAGTTTCCGCCTAGACCGCCCCAAACCACGTGTATTGGGTAGGCCGATCCCTGGAGAACATCGTAGTATGTCATTTGAATCCCTCGGCCTCAGGGCCGAATTACTTCGTGCTGTATCCGAAAAAGGCTACAGTGAACCCACCCCGATACAGCGTCAGGCAATTCCCCTTATTCTCGAAGGGCGCGACATTATGGGTGGCGCACAAACAGGTACGGGCAAAACCGCTGGTTTTACTCTACCGTTATTACAAAGATTAATGTCATCAGGGAGTGCGGGAAAAGGCCGTCGTGCTATTCGTGCCCTAGTGCTTACTCCGACACGAGAACTGGCCGCACAGGTTGCTGAAAGCGTGCGTATCTATGGTGAGCATTTGCCACTTCGTTCCACTGTGGTTTTTGGTGGTGTGAGCATTAATCCACAAAAACAGAAACTTATCAGGGGCGTAGATATTCTGGTCGCCACCCCGGGTAGATTGCTGGATCATGTTGGTCAGAGATCGGTCGATCTTTCCCGGGTAGATATCCTGGTGCTCGACGAAGCGGATCGTATGCTTGATATGGGTTTTATTCGAGACATCCGCAAGGTGCTTGCATTGTTGCCCAAACAGAAACAAACATTATTATTTTCAGCTACCTTCTCAAGTGAAATCAAGCAACTGGCAAATAATTTGCTCAATTCACCAGCCCTGGTTGAAGTGGCACGACGCAATACCGCTTCAGAAAGTGTCACACAGGTGGTTCACCCGGTTGATAAAAATCGTAAACGTGAATTGCTTTCCTTTCTGATTGGTTCGAATGACTGGAAACAGGTACTGGTATTTACCCGAACCAAGCATGGTGCCAACCGCCTTTCTGCGCAGCTGATGACTGATGGCATCATGTCTGCCGCGATTCATGGTAACAAGAGTCAGGGCGCGCGTACCAAGGCGTTGGCAGATTTTAAGTCTGGCAAGGTGCGTGTACTGGTTGCAACGGATATTGCGGCACGTGGACTGGATATTGACCAGTTACCACACGTGGTTAATTTTGAATTACCTAACGTAGCGGAAGATTATATCCACCGTATTGGCCGCACAGGTCGTGCAGGCAACGAAGGTGAAGCCATGTCTCTGGTATGTGTAGATGAATTGAAGTTGCTTAAAGATATCGAGCGTCTCTTAAAACGCGAAATTCCCAAGGATGTGATCTCTGGTTATACACCTGATCCCACTATCGCGGCGCAACCCATCAATAGAGGGCGTGCCAGCAAGCCGGGTAATGCAAAGAGAGGTTCGCGTAAGCAAACATCACAACAACGCAGGGGGGCACAACCGCCACTGCATGCAATCAAAAATAGCCGATCAAAACGTAGCGCAGTACAAAGCCAGCAAAGGGGACGATAAATGATGCAGGAAGAAACTAAAAGCAAGCTTAAATTTCGTGTGATAACGGTTGAAAAAACCGCTGCTCCTGAGGGTATGCCAGGGGATAACTGGCATCGTTACGTGATTGGCCAGGATAGTTCAAGAATTGAGGGTAAAAAACCGGGTTCCCTGAAGGCTGTTACCCTGCATGCTGAAACTGTTGCTGAAGACCTTAATGCGCGCACGGGCAGAGGCGGTTCAACTTATGCTCCGCGTAAGAAGAACTAATTCAGGCTTGTCCGTTTGAGTTAAATAAAGTATGATCTTATTTGTGCTTACAACCGGGTTTATGACCCCGGTTTTTTTTTAGTTTTTTTTAACGTATAACTGAGGGTTTGGTTTTTATTTTATTATTAATCCACTAAAAGGGCTGTGATCTACAAAGTTACGGAGTCAGGTCCCCTGTTCTCAGTATTAAACGATGTATTCTCGTAGGGCTTTACTGATGGGTAGAGTAACGTGGTCGTGCCTCCCATTGAATTATTTTATTGAACATCAATTATATCTTATGTTTATAAAAACAAGGCGGCGACTATACTCGATATATAAGCAGTGTTTTTATCTTGATGTCTGAACATGAAGGAGTAAGGATGTTCCGAATAATTCTGATCTATATCGAGACTAATTGATGAAACCAGAAAAGCTTTCCCGCCGTTGGTTTTTATCTTGCCTGGTTAGAGGTGCCGTTGCCACTTCATTCATTCCAATAACCGGGTTTGGGAATGCTGTTGGTGATCATAATCTGGATTACGACAGATTCTCATTTGCTGATCAGGATGGGGTGGGTTCGAATCCAGGTGCAGAAATATTTAATAATCAATATTTTCCACTGCATCAGGAAAAACCCCTGCCTTTATATATGTTGGATAATAATGATTATCGCGACACTATATCCCTTCTTAAAAATATGTATGCCCGGGAGGGCAAGCAGTGGAAGGAATCCAGTAAAGTATTATGGACGTTTCAACATTACGGTGTATCTGATTTATCGAGTCACAGCGATAAACTGCTGAAGTATTGTTTGTCGGTTCAGGATTATATTTACAGTATTGTTCCCGGCGTGTTTAAAGAGGGCGTTACCTGGGATTTTCTCAAAAAAGGCAATATCATTTCCAGTGTAAACAATATCGGATTTAGAGGTTTCGTGGGTAAAAACACATACCTGGTGTATCGGGTAAATATTGCAGACGAAGAAGGTTTCATCATGGAGCCGGGCATTGTGAATGTCATGCCCGTGGATAGGGCAATACATTTTATCAGGTCAAATAGTTTCAATGTGCCGACAAGTAGTACTATCTACGTAATTCACGGTGCAACTTCACTGGTTGCTCCGTTTTCAGAGCAGGTGCATTTGGTCACAAATGAACCTTCATTAAGCTATACCGATAAATTGCTGGCCTCCCTGAATAGAGAGGATGCGCACAGGCTTGGTCGAATTTATGGCGAGACGATCACTGAAGCAGCGGGTATTACACTTGCGTTAGACTATATGCGTAAATATGGCAGCGCTGAGCGGTTAAATGCGATTAGTAATAACTTGCGAAACCTGAGTACCCGGTTCCCTTTGATGCATAATGCGATTGATTATATGCGCCAGCAAGGAGTGCAGCGTGCTCTTTCTAATTATATAGAGAATCCTGATCAATTAATTAAGAAAATAAAAACGACTGCAAATATATAGTGGGATAAAATAATTAGTATAACTTAGCCTGGCTCGCTAATTCTTTTACCTTTTTATTGAGTCACATACCGATAAGCTCGGCATGTAAATCGCGATTTTTTGCTTCTTTAATGAATTCGTCCGGATGTATGACATTGGGGTTATATTTTATGATTAATAGATGTGGTTTTTCTTCGTTGTAAGATGCCGTCGACACACCATTTATTGTGTATAAAGAATCAAGAAGGTCTTCTCTAACATTGTGAGTCGTGCTTTCATCTATATGAAGTACGACATCAACAGTATTATCTGTCATTTTTTATCTCCTTCTAACGCGATATTTGATAGACCGAAATATTTCCTTCACCATCACCTGTAAGAATTTCTCTTGCTGACATTTGAGGTATATTACTTTCCCCGGTATCATGTATAGCCGTTATGATAAGGCTGGGATTAACAAGCCATGATATTGTTTTATCATAACGTTGCAGGATGTAACTGGTGAATGTATCGGGTGTCGCTACTGCAGTGTCATCATACAAATCAAGCATTGGTGTGGTCACTAATTTTCTAATCGTGACACAATGACCTGCCGGTATGCGATACCAGCTGCCTGCCGGTGTAATCGGGTTGCCGGGAGGGAGGACATCGGTTGGGCATGCACCGGCGCCATGATCTACTAATTCAAACCCTGTGGTGTTAAAGCTCTGCATCTCCATAAAGGACGATGCCAGATTTTCCGGTCCCCTTACTGACTCATAGGAAAAAAAGTCACGTTGTTGAAAAAAACGTGCATCATCGCAGGTCACTACTTTTTCATTCTTTTTACCTGCATCATCAGTTCTTTGCCAATTAGTAATAAATGCCGGGCTGGGTATGGGTGAAGCCACGGGATCAGGGAGTTGCAGGACATAGTCATAGTTAAACTGCCATAAAGAGTCACTAATCGGTAATGGGCCAAAAGAGGCGTATACGGCATCAAAATCTGGTCTATCAACCCAGGTTGAGGACACGGGAGGTGTTGGTGTATCAGAGTCGACGCTGACGGGATCATCGAAAACTGGCGCAGGCACTTTTTCCAGGCTCCAGCCACTTGCGGTGTAGTTGTATATTTGCGAAACAGTCTGCCATGTATTGAACTCGGGGCATTCACGTAATGGCGCATTAATCAGACCAATACGCCATTGAGTCTCTGATTTGAGGCGTGCATCATGTTCGCGAATGAGTTCATCCACATCTTGTTCTGCATTATGTGTTACTTGATCATTAATGCTGAGATACATTGCTTGTGCAGAGTTATTAAAAGTGTAGGCGGTTGAGGCAAATTCCAGGTTATGCAAATTTGCGCGATTAGCAAATGGGGTAGTCGCAAACAGCTCAGTATTAAGCGCGCGCATAGTTTCTATTGAAAACGCCGGTGCATGAATGTCAATCTTGAAGCTGAACATTGTCTCTGTTGTATTGCCCGCCTGGTCTATCGCTTCAACCTGAATGGAATGTTCATCAGAAAATATAGTCTGGTGCCAGGCTGGCTCCAGCGTCTCTGATGTCAGGGGTAGCAAAAACTCCTGTCCTACCAGGGTCAGTTCCCGCCAGGGTGTAAACTCCTGGTCATTTTTTCTATACGCAAAGCGGGCGCGCATTGCTTCTGGCGCAGTAAAAATCCCTTCCTGGTCCGGGTCCAGTGCCTTGAATGCGAAATAAGGAATACCTGCGATATCCAATGCACCGCGTGTTGTCACTGTGCCAGCAAGTTCGAGCTTGTCACTTTCCTGAAAAATAGGTGTCAGAAGATTACTGTTGGCAAGGGGCAGTATTTCGATTTGACCATTTCCAGGAGAAAATTGAGCCAGACTGTGGCCGGCAGATGTATCGATGGCGGGGAGCGTTTGATCAAGATCGATACGTGTTTGTGTTTGATACAGTGTACCCATATCGTCTTCAATCAGGATAGTTAGAATATTAGAACCAACATCAAGAACCGTCGGGGCAGTCCAGCTACCATCTTCAAGAAGTATTGCGCTTTGTTCCTGAATCATTATTGATGTAATTGCGGTGGTGCTATTATCGAATGTACCACTGGTCGTGAAGTTTTGCTGGTTGGTCAAAGGGGACGATGTCACGCTAATTAATGGGCTTATATTTGTAAAATTAATATTAAATTGCTGATAGAGTTCCACTCCCAGTATATCTGTGGCACGTACACCAATTGTATGGTCACCATCTGTATATTGGCTGACATTGATCTCCATGATTGGATTTTTTGCATCAATCACGGCATCTATGACAGCTCCATCAATATCAAATTCAACTTCGACAGCATCTAGCGGGCCGCTAATACTGACAGAGAAATAAAGCGTGCCGAATGAAAATACATTGCTGTTGATATTAATGTCGGGTTCAATTGTAAATAATGCCGGGATGGTGTCGCTGGATGCGGCCGGGGGGTTGTCACCGAACAAGTCGTGACTGCTGTCAGCTAATCGTTGTGCACTTGGAAGTACATCATCGATAGTAATCGTCGTCTGATTAATTTCGCTGTTTATTATCGCCAGTATGTGTTGGGCGAAAGTGACACGTAGACTATTTTCATTTAAAGCAACGATGCCTATGCCAAGATCAACAGGTTCTCCCTGTTCGGTCATACCTTTGCCATCAAGCTTGCCATCAGCAAGGATGTCTGTGTAAAGGGTTTGTGCTAATCCTATTGTTGTGTAGGTGGTATGTGCCTGAGTCGCATTTTGTTCGCTTGCCCATTTTGTATAGCTGGACAGCGCAGCCAGATAAATGCCATATAAATGGCCATTACTAATCATTAGTGCTGTATTGGCAGGGTCTGTAATGTCAAGTGGGTTAGTTTTAATGACGTCAATATTGAACAGGCCTGATATCTCAGCGACGGCTTCATCTATTGCATCTTGTGCTATCATCCCTTGTGAAATTTTTTGCTCTGTTAAGGCCGTCGCGAGATGTGTTAATGGTGTAATATTTACATCCAGATTACCGGAGTCATAATTAACGATTGATCGTAGACGCTGTCCCGGTTGTAAGTTAACCAGGGTGCCTGATGCTTCTTCTATATAACTACCACCCGTTGCTTCAATTAATACAGCTTGATTTTTTTGCTGTAGTTCAATCGTGTAACTGCCTTCATTATTGCTTGTCGTGCTTGCGAGCAATTCGCCGATGCTACCATTTTCAAAGCTATAAACATTGATTTGACTGTCGATAATAGTGCCATCAACAACCCGGCCATTGATCGTCCCTGCGGGTCTTTCTGGAGGCAGCGCGTTCGGGTTATCCCCGAAACCATCACATGCGCTTAGGCCCCAGACAGTGAATAAAATAATAATTATAAAATGCTTTTTCATCAAAATTCTCCACAGATATTACAATCTGTATAGAAATACGGCTGAGAATGAAAGCGAATCGATCCCATTGCCAGTTGCGAATACCTGTTCTGCCTTGGCGCTGAATACGACATTGCGAGCCAGGCTGATTTCACCATTAATATTAATTAATGCACCAAATTCCAGTTCTTTACGGTCGTCGAACCGGGTCGTTAAAAAGCCGTCACTATCAACAAGATGTCTGTCTTCATATTTAGTATTGGCTATGTCGAAACCGGCACCAAACCAGGTGTGCCAGTCGTCGCTGATTTTCCATATTTTTCGTTGCATCGATAAACGAATGCCGTACTGCTTTATAAATTGTCCAACATTGGTTGTTGATGCATCCAGAGTAGTTTCCTGGTAATAAAGTTCCGCCCAGTATCGGTAATTGATCCCTGTGGTGATCTTGTCGGTATAGACTAACGTGAATGGCTTAAAGATCCATGCACGATCTGTCGGGCCATCCGGATCATCTACGTTGACATAGGCTACACCTGCAGCGTAACCAATATGTGGCGTTGCGATGGCTGACATACCAATTGCCTCAGCATACGCGTGATCTGTTGGGATAAAGAGTATTCCGACCAGTATAGCGGGTAATAACAGGTTGGTTGTAACACACCACTTTTGTATTCTATTTAACAAGAAATTAGTCAGTACTTTATTTTTAACTTTGTACTTCTTAATGCCTGGAACAGATCCAATATTCGTATTATTTTTTAAGTAGTCTTCCATATAGTTATTATAGTTTATGGGATGATAGGAAGGATGATTATGTCTATCGGGGTCGGAGCAAAATATACTAAAAAAATAACAGTTTATTTGTTGTTATTAAGTCAGAATTATATTTGTTGACCGTTAAACTTTTCCTCCTGAGTACAAAATTGCCGGTTGGCTTCTCTGATTATTGTTAAATTGTACAGTGATCTGTATTTGTCTACAAGATCGCCAATACTCGCATTATTTTGTATTGTCCGAGATATTTATGCCCTGCGGGCGTATCAGGGCGACCTGAATATATACAATAAGTAATTGATTGTTATTTTTTTATATGACCAGGGTCTATAAGATGGTGGGCAAGAAAGTTTTTAGTATAAGCAAGCGCCAGGCCTGTTTATAACAGGCCTGGCAGGTTTCAATCATTGCATCATCATATGCCTGCCAGAAAACGGCCGGCTGGATTTGAGTTTTTCTTTCTGCTCCTTTGTTAGCTGGGCGATGACCTTGTTACGTGTTTCGACGTGCTGCAGGATCATGTTACGTTTGATCTTGTAAACCCCGTCGTAGGCGGCCCCGATTTTGTTTATATCAGTTGGCTCGTCGGCATAGGTGTCGGAGAGTTTATCGGTCGCATCCATCATCTTTTCCATGAGTTTCAAGTGTTGCTTGCGCATGGCGCGATGGAGATCACGAATTTTATTCCGTTGACTGTCTGTCAGGTCGAGGTCAGCAAGGCCTCCCATGAACATGCCCATCATAGGACCACCCATCAT
>JAUWSG010000222.1 GCA_030610155.1 Gammaproteobacteria bacterium | reverse complement strand
GTTTCTTCAACTAGATCACTCATTTGACATCAATTTTCTCGAATCAGCTATTTGTCGGATTTTTGATATTGTTGTCAGACATTATTATTCATAATGCAGTCTTACACAAACAGAGATTAATGCTGTTACGCGATTTAATCGGCAAATAAAGTAGGGTTGAAATAGAAATCACAATTCAAACGAATTAAGTTAAATCGTAATCCAGGCAATTCTCATTACTATAGCAATTAATAAAACTGCGTCGTCTATAATTGCAACTGTAAAAGAAATCAATGAGCTCACACAGAGGGACTAAAATGAATTATCTAAAATATTTAATGTTTCCATTACTATTGGCGAGTCTATTTGTAATTAGCAATGCTTTCGCCGCACCCGTTCCCACTCAAAAACCCTCTAGTGAAAAAGATATTAAAGCAGCCCTCTCAGGCGGTGTCCCCATGGGTCGCTGGAAGGAAGGACTGTTATTTGAAGGCGTCAGACCCATGCCGTGGTTAAAAAGTGCAGCTAACTGGTTCCCGGGCACGGAAGACGTTCAACCCAATGAAATGCGTGTCACCTTTATGGGTACAGCACCGATGATCCGGCCCGGACAGATGAACACCTCTATTTTTGTAGAGCTGGGCAATGGTGACAGCTTTGTATTTGATATGGGAGAAGGTTCCGTTGCAAACTACGTGGCCGCCCGCGTTTCACTTAACCAGATCAAACATGTTTTTATCACCCACTTGCATGTAGACCACTTTGGTTCGCTTCCTTACCTCTGGATGTTTGCCACCTGGGCCGGTGGTTGGCACGAGCCTTTAACCATCCATGGGCCTTCCGGACGCACTCCCGAATATGGCACTAAAACAATGGTTGAAGGCATGAAAATGATGCTGGGGTGGCATCGTGATGCCTTTAGTGTTTTTCCGGTTGGCAAGGGTCATGACATACAGGTGAACGAATTCGATTTTCGTGACAATGGCGGTATCGTTTATGAAAAGAACGGTGTAAAAGTTACTCACTGGCAGCGTTCACATGCCAAAGACGGCGCATCCGGTTATCGGCTGGACTGGAATGATATGTGTTTTGTCTGGACCGGTGATGGACGCCCAAGCAAGCTCGATATTAAATATGCTCAAGGCTGTGACCTCTATGTCACAGAATTACAACCGGAAGTAGTTGAAATCAATGCCGGCGTACAAGGTGTACCTCCCTTCCTGGCACGTTACACCATCGATACACACCATACTCCCGGATATGCCGCGGGTTATCTGGCTAATCAGATCAAACCAAGAATGTTCATGACCACCCACATGAATTTTGATCCATTTTTAAACGAAGAAACTGTCGCAGAGGTTCGTGAGCACTGGAAAGGTCCATTTCATTTTGGCGCGCCTGACGGCATTGTTGTTAACATGACTAAAGATGCGGTTTGGGTCAGAGAAGGTATTTTACCTGACTTTCCTAATAGCCGTGCACCACAGTTTGATTTCACCAATGGCCAGCTGGTAGTACCTCACCCGCCGACCAGTCGTGAAAAAATTCAGGAACCGTTTGTACGTGAACAGCAGATTGACCCTAAAAAATATTATCCTAAAGGTTATCTACCTCACCTGCTTGAAGACTGGCCGGTGGATGGTGATCTTGTCGCGCCGATGGATGCGTTGCCAGATAACCTGAAAGAAAGTATGAGCGGTCAATGGAGACTGAAGAAAAAGAATCAAAAGATTCTTGACGAGCAAAGCAAGAAATAAGTCACATCTCTAACGTGTTAGTCCGGATTGTCCAGGCGCCGCATATTTGCGCGGCTCCTGGCACCTGGCGCTAAAACACCTTACTATCCCGTCGCCATGTCGTGCCCGCCGCACTGTCGTCCAGCTGAATACAGATTAAGGGACCCATTAAGCATTAGATGAGGCCGTCGATATCTCGGAACTGATCAAGTCGGCTTCACTCAATGCATTATTTTGTTCCTGTTGCATCCATGACGCAATATTTTCCTTACTAATCCCTTGCGAGGCTAGCACCTGTGAGGCGACATCAATGCCTTTTGGATGACTATGATCAATGATGGCGATCATACCAAGCGCTTCGAATTTGTTTTTCTCCTCTTCTGTCTCAATAGAAATAAATCGTTTCAGATCAGGGTAACGTTGATTGACTATCGGTGTCAGATCACGAGACAAATCATAACGAACGATCGTAATCACTGCACATTTCGCTTTGGACAGGTTTAACGTTTCCATCATCCTCAAATCACCTGAATCACCGAATACAACAGTATAACCATCACGGTTTGCGCTGACATAACGATCATAATCCATCTCAATCGCCAAATATGGAAGATTGTGTGCTATTAAAGCGTCAACTACTTTTCTGCCGACGATACCCATGCCAAAAACTACAACTGGAGAAATTTCAGCTTGCAACAAACTTTCTTCCTTGGTTTTTTCCTTCATCTGCTTATCTAATATATTCTTCACAATCTTTTGACCCAACAAAACAACGACAGGCGTTAACGCCATACTGCCTACCACCGCAGTAATCAATATTGCTGAAAATTCCTCTCCAATCGCAGTCGTCATGGTAGGTATGGCAATCAGTACAAATGCGAACTCACTACCTTGAGAAAGCAGGAATGCTAATTGAACGGCTGAACGTTGGGGAAAATGTAACAAGCGAGCTGTGGAGTAGATGATTATTGTTTTAATAAAAAGTAAACCGCACAAAACCATTAGCACAGTCGCCCAATTATTTATTAACACCGTTATATTGAGCGACATACCTACTGTAATAAAGAAGAACCCCAAAAGTAATCCACTAAAGGGTTTTATTTCAGTTTGCACGATATGGCGATAAGACGTTTCTGAAATAATCATACCGGCCAGGAAGGCGCCCAGCGTCAAGGATAAGCCCGCCATTTCAGTTGCGGTAGCCGTTGCCAGGACGATAAGTAATGCACTGGCCGTGAAAATCTCTTCACGTTTTGTTCTTGCAACAACAGCGAATAAAGGATTAATGAGAAAACGACCAATTAATATTGCGGCAATAAAGGCCATCGCACCTTTTGCCAGGGCGCTAATAATTAATTCACTCATCGGAACAGTGGCATCGCCTAATGAACTGGCGAGAACTAACAGGAAAATGGCGCAAATATCCTGAAATATCAATACCGCAGTCGCAGAAGTGCCAATCGGACAATTCTTCTGGCCATTGTCAGCTAGCGTTTGTATCACGACTGCTGTTGAAGACAAGGCCAGTGCAATACCAATAATAAGTGCGAGTTCACTTGTTAAACCGAACACCAGCGCCAATGCGCCAAAAGCGATCGTACATAGCCCTACTTGTAATGGCCCAAAGCCCAATATATCACGCCGCGATTTCCATATATGCCCCAGCGAAAAGTGTAGTCCAATATCAAACAACAAAAAGACAACACCAAGCTCAGCAAGCAAATGTGTTGTTTCATTTTCTTCTATTAAACCTAAACCATGTTGACCAATAATCGTTCCGACGATCAAATAACCCACGATCGGGCTCATATTGATGGGACGCATCGCGATCATGGCCACTATGCCGACGAACAGGAGGGTGATGACGGGTAGAAGTGCCTGTGCTTGATCCATTGATTATTCCTTTGATCACCTTTAACTAACTTACCGTCATTCCGGCATGCCTTTAGCCGGAATCCAGCTGAAATATAAACAATTAGTGTAAGTTGAATACTGGCTCAAATCATAATTGTTGCGACATTGTCAGCATTTCCTTTCTTTCCCCTGGATCCCGGCTAAAGGCATGCCGGGATGACGGTTTTTTGGAGATGTTTGAGTGGCTGAAGTCGGCTGCTTTCCGAAATTGTGAATTTGACATTCTCTGATAGACTAAATGAGAAATACTACATGCCAGTTAAAACCATCGCGACAAAGCTCAATACCATTTTTAATCCCGTCGCCATGTCGTACCCGCTGCACTGTCTTCCAGAATGACGCCCTGCTCTTTCAGTTCATCCCGGATGCGGTCCGCTGCAGCCCAGTCCTTGTTTTTCTTCGCAGCGTTTCTTTGTGCAATTAACTGTTCCACCTGCTCATGATCCAGAATGCCACTTGTCACACCGCCCTGCAAAAACACATCCGGATCGCGTGCCAACAGACCTAGAATATCGCCCAGCTGTTTCATCTCAGCGGCCAGGCTTGCGGCCGCTTCAGGGTCCTGTGTCTTGATTTCATTTAACTTGCGTCCCATTTCAAACAACACAGACAATGCCCTGGGCGTATTAAAGTCATCATCCAT
>JAUWSG010000057.1 GCA_030610155.1 Gammaproteobacteria bacterium | reverse complement strand
TACGTTACCGTCTTCCGAAACGTTTTATTCGCCATGATCTGGCGCCTGTGTGCATTGGTCAGAAACAGCGCTGGTTTTTACTTCGTTAAAACTGTGACGACGCTCGTGTGAAGCTGGATAGGACAGATAAACCTGAATTTGACCACTGGAAATGGGTCAGTTACTGGCACCCGCTCAAACAAGTGGTTCCGATCAAACGCAACGTCTACAAAAGCGCGTTAAACGAATTGGCGCCTTTGCTATTTAATAATCAGGTTCAAGATGCTGAGCGCTAACTAAAACCGTTATTCCGGTGCAAGCCGGAATCCAGGTTACCACTGCACTTTCTATAACCCGTTACTATCCACTACGCGTGACTGTCGTACCCTATTCGTCCCTGTATCATCTCTGGACTCCGGCATGCGTAGGAATGACGAGCTTAGCAGTGCTGAGTACCTGGCACTAAGATCTTAAAATGATGAGCCGATGCTCAGGTAAGTCTGGTTTTTTCCACCATCGTTGAAACCATATGCATAACCAAACCGTAGATTAAACGGAATGGCGTACCCAAATACGATTTCCGCTGTTAGCTCAAAACCTGCACCCGAACGGAAGCTTTCCTGGTCATCGCTACTTGTCCATGCTTCTCCGGTATTAAAAAAGGCGGTTCCGTGCAGTTGATGAATGCCAAGAGGCAGAGGCACCATAAAGCCGCGCTCGATTTTTTTGATTGGAAAGCGCCATTCAATGGCGCCGACTAACATACGACGGCCGCTCAGACCGGGTAGACCTTCAGGATAACCTCTCAGGCTGTATTCACGCCGGTTAAACAATAAATCTGTTGGTTGTAACAGGGGGTTAATATAGTCTTCACCGTCTGTTCCACCCAGTCTGAACGGGCTTGGATATTCGGTCCCGTAGCCACCGGAAAAATTCAGGGCGATTAAATGTTGCTTGCCTAACGGGATATATTCCTGCCAGTTAAATGAATAAATATTACCGCTAAAGTTGCTGTCAAAAAGTTCATTGCTTTCTAATACAAATGTTGTTCGTCGCCCGTCATTTCGACTGATTGAGAGAGGGTAATTTTTTGTGGAATTGAAAGTAACGGCAACACCACCTAACGCGTCTGTGAAGTCTGAAGCGTTTGATACACCTGCCGCAACACGCGCATCGGAATTTTCTTCGTAAACGGCTGCAGCATGAAATCCCCACTGCTCGTCAAGATAAATAAGAGGGAAAACAAATTCGACTGAGACAGTATCTGAAAAGCGGATACGTTCCAGATTGCCTGTATTATTAAGAAAAATATTTGAGCTACGGGCAAGTCTGGTTTTTATTGTCGGGTTCCATCGATCGTAGATGTAATTGATGTCGCCGATTAGCCAGTTATTTTCAAAGTCATACGCCGCTGTCAGGAAATAGTTGTGTCTTCTCAAAGAATCAGCACCGCCGGTGACCAGGCCAATTTCCTTGCGATTGTCTTCCAGTGTTAATAGCGGGAACCACCAGGTTGGTTTTAAACTGCCCAGTGGTGAATAGGGTGTAATGATTGACGAAGTTGCAATTGCAGAATCTTCTGTCGAGTCAGGAGATTCTTGCGGAACGATTTCCTGGGGAGGTGTCAGATCGACCGGTGTTGCCAGACTCAATTCTTTGTCTATCGCAAGTTTGAAGATGTTGTATCCGTCAGGGCCAGCATTGGCGTAGTAAAGTGTTGACCCGTCGGGGTCAATTGAGGGATGTTTGGCGCCACCTACCAGGTTGGTCAGCGTTGATACACGCCTTGAGTCAAGATCCAGTTCATGCACGTTATACACATCACCATAGTCAGCAGTAAAAACGATAGATGAGCCTGTTGCATTGAATTGTGGATGGGCTTCTATATTGGATGAATCGATTAATTTTTCCCAGGTATTATTGTTAATGAAAAACTGCTCAAGGTTCCAGGCACCCAGGTCTTGTTTTTCCAGGTTATCGTTGTAGCTGACATAAGGGCGCCAGACTGATGCGACAATTGATTCGCCATCAGGCGACCAGTCAGGAGATGAGATGACCTCTTTGTTTGTTCCTTGCCAGAGTGTTTTTATTTTTTTACCTTTATCAGTAAGCAGTACCAGGCTGCTATTGCCCAACATATTACGGACCTCAATAATCTGTTTTCCATCCGGACTCCAGGTGGCAAACCGGTATCTCTCGCCATAGGTTAGCCGAGTGATGTTGAATGAAGTCAGGTCGATGTGGTAAAGGTCCGAGAAGATATTTACGTTTCTGACGGCCTCAATCTGGGCCAGCAGGATACCGGCTTCGGGGTGGATGTCAAAACGTCCTGTTTGTACTTCAGTCACTGGAACAGGGCTGGTTTCACCCTGCTTTAACAACATGATTTTTGAGTGGCTGAGATTGTCATTTTGGAAGTAATACACATCTCCATTGGCCGCTACACGAGGATGATTTGTTTCATAGTCTGTGAAAGTTAATTGCGTGCCTGCTCGAATGCCTGCAGATTTTATTGTGTTCAGTTGCAGGTCAAATTGCGCATGAAGATAGGCTTCAAATTCTTCCCAGAGTGCATCCAGATTTTTTCCAAGAACCCGCTTGGTGGTTGTGTTGATCATATAAGGAATGATATGACGGCTGTGTTCATTAACGAGTTGTTGTATTTTTTCTTCACCGTAACGATCAATTATAAATTGAAAGAAATAGACGCCATAAAGATAACGCGCCGTACCGGCTGGCCAGCTTGTCATCGGTTGGTTGACTTGTCGGAGCGGCTTAAGGCCGTGATCCAGTTCCATGCGCATTAACATTTTATATAGACTGCTCTGGCCTCTGCCAACGCCGATTTCATTATTTGTTTCCATCAGTGTCGCGAGACCTTCTATTTCCCAAAACGGTTGTAACAGGTTTGGAAATAGCCAGGGGAAAAATCGACCAAATACATTGCGTAATTTTTCCGGAACGTTTGAGACCTTGTCCAGATGGATGATATGTGTATATTCGTGGATGATCAGCAGTTCCATCCAGTTGTTGTAATCCTCCACGGTATTTAAATCATCTGGAGGTGTGACATATAAAATCATCTGGTTGTTCGGAAAGGGGGTGGCAGAACCGTTGCTGATGTCTTGTCTGTCGCTTAAGACCACATCAGTCGGGGTGGCTGGCGACCAGTTAAAATATTTACTGAGTCGCTTATGGACGCGCTCGGCTATGGCCGCAGTTTCTTTTGCCAGTTGTTTTCCGTTGTCATGGTAATGAATATTAAAATGTTCTGTATGAAGTGTTTTCCAGGTTAAAGCAGGGTCATAGCTAAAGGCAGCATTAGCCCCGGAGGAGAATAGCGCTATCAGTAAGTAGCAGTAATACAGTAAACAACGACGAAGATACTTATTGTTATTAATCATTTATTAGAGAACACCCGCACCTGAAGCTAAAAAGTACTTGTTATAATGTTTTGACGTAAACTTTGGCGTTCCGTTTATAGTTGTACATGTTTTTTCGTTTTACTGGTAATGATTTAATGTCCACGTTTTTAAAACCCCTTTCACGAAACCAGTGTGCGGTCTGGGTTGTGAGAACGAACAATTTTTTGATTCCCATTTCCTGGGCCTGTTTTTCCATATATTCGAAAAGTATGTTACCTCGGCCGGTATTTTGATAATCAGGATGCACGGCCAGGCACGCCAGTTCAGCTATATTTTCTTTTGCATTGGGATACAGTGCTGAACACGCGATAATGGCGCCATCGCGTTCCACGACGGTAAAGTGGTTGATTTCAAGTTCCAGGTGGTCTCTTGAACGACGCACCAGTACATCTTTATTTTCCAGCGGGCTAATAAGCTCAAGAATGCCCCCGACATCATCAATGGTAGCGGGGCGCAGGCCCTCATAGATGTCAGCTGAAATCAGCGTGCCGATGCCGTCACGTGTAAAGAGTTCCTCGATCAGGGCACCGTCAACATGTCTGTCAATAATATGAACACGCTTGACATCATGGCGGCATGCATAAACCGCCTTTTCCAGATAATCGCTTTTGTTGGTGATAGTATTGGCCGTCGGTTTTCTCTTTTTATTTAACAGCGATTCCGCTTCCGACACCTGGAGTGCCGGGATAATCTTCTTTCGATTATCTTTTATGCCCTGGTTTTCTGTTAAGTAAATCAATTTGTCTGCTTTAAGTTCTATCGCCACAGCCGACGCGACATCTTCAGCATTAACATTGAGTATTTCACCTGTCGGTGAATAACCAATAGGTGAGAGCAGCACAATCTCACCATTGGCAAGATGATTGTGTATGCTTGCATGGTCAATCCGTCTAACCTCGCCTGTATGGTCATGATCAACACCATTAATGATACCCAGTGGTCTGGCGGTCATGAAATTTCCGGAGATCACGCGGATTTTTGCACCGGCCATGGGTGAGTTTGCCAACCCCATAGACATTAATGCTTCAATTTCGACGCGTACATTACCGACAGCCTGCTTGACACAATTCATTGTGGCCGCATTGGTGACACGAAGATTATTCACGAATTCAGATGAGATCTGTTTTTCTTTTAAACAGCGCGCAATTTGTGGCCGGGCACCGTGAACCAGCACCAGGCGGATGCCCAGGCTGTTTAACAGCGCAATGTCATGGATAAAATTCGGAAATTTATCGTCGATGACGGCTTCACCACCAAACGAAATAACGAGGGTGCGTGTGCGTAAAGCATTAATATAAGGGGCAGAATTCCTGAATCCTGCAACGAATGATTGAGTATTAGTCACACAAATGCCTTGTTCGCCGATATGTCTTTATAAATCAATTAGTTAGGTTGTCGTTGTCATTTTGGTTCATCCGGGCATGACACGCTGCCTGCTGATTCTACAACATTGTGTTTCAATGCGTATCAATTCTTAGGCTTGTCTTAAGACTTTCGACACTAATCGCTCAATCTGTAATCATCGATGCCTCAGTAGATGATCCAACCAATAAAGGCTTGCATATCCCCATGAAATTTTGGTAAATTAGCTGAATCGATAATAATTATAAATCAATGAGTTGCAGACTTTCTGTTACGAGCCATGAGTTACGGGCTTTTAATTATTTACTGAGCTAAGCGGGGAGATTCAAAATGGAAAAATCAATTACAGCAATTATTAATGTGCTTGCCATCGTCGTCATTATTTCATTAATGGTTTATCACGCATAAGTCGCACTGACTTAAGTTGCGCAAACTTAAGTTGCGCAAACTTTAAGTTGCGAAAATACGTTCGCATTAAAATATTAAACACGTTCTATCAGTTTAAGCTTTTTGTAATAAAAGGCCGGGGTCGTTATCCCGGTTTTTTTGTTATATCGCCAGGCAAAGTTTTGCTTTGGCCTTCCCCTTTTATTCTTCTATCCGCTCGTCCGGATTTAACCAGCGATTTTTTAGTTCACCCAGGTGGAAAATGCTGACTTTAGCAGAAGCCCAGACTAAAATTTTTTCCGGGTTAAAACGGGCAGCTGAAACCGAGACACTTCCTCTCAACATGGTGTCTGGTCGATTTCTGGCGCAGGATGTCAGTGCCATCGTTGCAAATCCAGCCTTTGATAATTCTGCAATGGATGGTTACGCCCTGCATACCGCTGATTTGAATCCAGATGCGGCTGTTTTACCTTTGCAAGGCGAAGCAAGCTGCGGCATGTCACCGGATGAACTTGGACCAGGGACAACAATGCGTATATTTACCGGTGCACCTGTACCCCGGGGAGCTGATGCCGTTGAAATACAGGAAAACGTAACGGTCGAAAACACAAAGGTTGTTTTCCAGGAAGCCGTTTCGGTCAACCAGAATATACGTCGTCAAGGCGAGGATTTTGTTGAGGGCCAACTGCTCTATAAAAAAGGCAAACAATTGTTGCCCATGGATTTGGGGTTATTGGCATCGGCGGGTATTGCGGAGTTGAAAGTCTTCAGAAAACCGCGTGTGCTGGTTATTGCCACGGGTAATGAGCTGATCAAGCCAGGTCATGTGCTTAAACCGGGCCAGATTTACGAGTCCAATAAACTTGTCACCTTATTGCAACTGCAAGCGCTGGGGATGGATGCAGTAGATGGTGGTACGGTGAGAGATGATCCTCAGGCCTTGCATGAGCGCATGGCGGCATCAAAAGAGTATGATTTTGTTGTGACCAGTGGAGGTGTATCGGTGGGTGACCATGATCTGGTTAAGCAGGTTTTTTCCAGTCTGGGTTCGATTGATCTCTGGCGCGTCAAAATCAAGCCAGGCAAACCGGTCGCGTTTGGTCTTATTGGTGATAAAACACATTTTTTTGCGTTACCCGGTAATCCTGTTTCCAGTCTGGTGACATTCAAGTTGTTTGTCGAGCCCGCGTTGTATGGCTGGCACCATGCCAAGCATTTGCAACTGGAGTTAAACGCTATCGCGAGTAATAATTTTCAGCGTCGGGCTGGCCGTATGGAATTTCTGCGGGCACGTTTGTTTACAGACAACGGTGTGCTTAAAGCAGAGGCTTTGCCAGGCCAGGGGTCGCATATGTTAGGCACTATTCGCTATACCAATGGATTGATCAGAGTAGGTGAGGAGTGTGACGGTTTTAATTCAGGTGATAGTGTGTCTGTTATTCCTCTGCATTTGGGGATAGGTGGTTAGCTTATGGTAACCTCCAGAATGGTTTCCGGTATCTTTAAACCCAGGCACTTGTCCTGGTGGGGGAAACTGTTTGGCGGGACATTTGGCTATTTGTTAGGAGGACCTTTAGGTGGTTTGATCGGGGTGGCCCTTGGGCACAATCTTGAGAAAGGCGTCAAGGTTGCGCGCCGTCATATAGCGCCCGGTTTTGGGCCGGGTGAGAAAGAAAGAATACAGGCCGCTTTTTTTACGGCAACTTTTTCCGTGATGGGGCATCTGGCGCGTTCAGATGGAAAAATCACCAATCGGGAAATTGCATTAGCCAAAAAAGTAATGACGCAAATGAAGCTCAGTCTGGAACAAAAAAAAGCGGCTGGGCGCCTGTTTAATGAAGGTAAACGCCCGGACTTTCCTTTTGACGCTGTGTTGGACCAGTTTAAAAGTGAATGCAAACGTCGACGCAGTCTGTTGAGAATGTTTATTGAAGTTCAGTTGCATGCGGCATATGCAGATGGCGTATTAAGTTTTCAGAAAAAAAAGTTATTGATCCAGATTGCAAATTGCTTCGAGTTCTCAAAACAGGAATTTGAACAATTATCAGCATTGATACGGTCCCAGCAGCATCAAAAGAGATCAACTCGCAGTTCGCCCCGGCAGACGCATCAGCGACGCCAGGACTCCTATGACATTCTGGGTGTGACACCCAAAGATAGTTATGATGATATTAAAAAAGCCTATCGTCGTTTGATCAGTCAGCACCACCCGGACAAACTGGTCGCCAAAGGTTTGCCTGAAGAAATGATGAAGCTGGCAACTGAGAAAATACAGGAAATCAAAGCCGCCTACGACCAAATCAAGAAGGATAGAAAGTTTTAGTGGCCGCAGTGTTAACTGCGGAGGGATAAGTTCAAGACCAAATTTTACCACGGAGGTCACGGAGAAAACCTTTTGTAGGTTGGACTTCGTTCCTCACTCCAACCTACGAAAAATAGTGTTTTGCAATATCCTCCAGGAAGTAAACCTCTCTTTTCTCTCCGTGACCTCCGTGGTAATAAGGTCTTAAGGTTTAAAGGCCTAGAAAATATGCTCGCCCGCCGTTGCGACAATCACAACAAATATGCCAAGAGAAAGATTGATCGCAATGATTATTCTGATCTGATTGAGTCGCCTGGCGGCTTCTTTTATCTGCTCGTCAGCAAGCGCGAGCTTTAACCGTCGATACGGGCCAAAAAATAGATGAAGAAACAAAAGTATCATCAAAAGCCCTGTCCACATCATGACTTTAATATGTATTCCTATATGTTCCATGCCGCCAAAGATATTGAAAATCATCCACAGACCTGTAGTGGGCAGTAAGATCACTGATAGCCAGACCCAGACAAAAAAGCGGGCAAATGTTTGTGACCATAATGCGAGCCTGACAGGAGGCTCAAGCAAAGAAGCCGCAACAGGTCTTAGTGCCATGTAGGCAAAGAACATACCGCCAACCCATATTAACGCAGATAAAAAGTGAATGGTGATAGCCACTGCCATGTTATTGTTTTCCTTGTGCCGGATTGTTCAAATTAATTTCATCAGCGTTGAACTTAACCCTGGGCACAGATTTATTCAACCAATTCTTGATATGCTTGATTAATGTCTTGTTCATGCCAGTAAAAAAATGATCGGCACCTGAGACTCCCCGCTGACGATAGGCCTTGTTTTTTGCCCGACGTGAGGCGAGGAACCGGGGATGTACGTAATTCATTACGCTGTTCAGGTCCCTGCTGCCATACAGGTCGAATATCGGTATATTGATTTTTGCCAGGTAATTAGAGATGACAAATTCAGGATAATCGCTGTGCGCGCCCATGCCGATGCCTGCAAATGCGGTTACAACGGATGCACTACGTGAGCCTGATGCCAGGAATGATGCGCCCATGGTTGCCCCCAGGCCATGGCCAATAATCACAACGTTATAAATGCCCTTTGAATGAAAGAATTTTATTGCCGGGATGATTCGCGGCGGGACTTCATTGAGTAGTGGAACATATTCAGCAACCGATGCGTCAGGCGGCAGTAATGGCATTTGCAGTGATAATGTTGACCAGCCAAACTCAGGCAGGCCCGTTCTAAGCGGGGCGATGATGTTAGGCCAGTCCGGATGGCCAGCCATGCCATGCAGTATTATGACCGCACCGTGGATTTTAGGCCCGCTGGCTTCCATATAAAGAGAAAGAAATTTCTGATTCCCTGTTTTAAGCCATACTGCTGAACCATTCAGCTTGTTTTTTAGCAGCTGCTCAGCAATACGTTCTTCTATTGCGAAATCGCTGGCGCCGGGCTGTTGGCTGCTAAACAGAACCAGCAGAATAAAGCCTATGCAGTTTCGGCTGTTGAGCAGGAATATGTGCTTGTTTTTTAGTAAAGATTTTTTTACCAGGTTCATTTTTACTTACTTATCCTGTGGGCATAGCGTGTGGTGATCAATTGTGTGGTCTTCTTTAGCATAGTTTTAGAGGTTCCCTTTACTAAAGAGCTGAAAAAAAAGCCCTAATCATGTAAAGTGCGGCCTTCAAGTGAAGCCTGATGCGGATCAAGGTCGGTATCCGGAGTTTTGTCAGCGCTTCTTAGTATAAGTCATTGAAGAGTGAGGCGAGAAAACCATGCCAGATTATAAAATTGCTCCATCTATTCTTTCAGCAGACTTTGCCAAATTAGGCGAGGAAGTTGATAACGTATTGGCCGCGGGTGCAGATATTGTACATTTTGACGTGATGGATAACCATTACGTGCCGAATTTGACTATCGGGCCACTGGTATGTGATGCCTTGAGAAAACACGGGGTGACAGCGCCTATTGATGTTCATTTAATGGTCAAGCCGGTTGATCGCATTATTCCTGATTTTGCCAAGGCGGGCGCCACTTACATCACGTTTCACCCTGAAGCATCTGAGCATGTTGACCGTTCCTTGCAGTTAGTGCGTGATAATGGTTGTAAATCCGGTCTGGTATTTAATCCTGCGACACCGCTGGATTATTTAAAGCATGTCATGGACAAGGTCGACATGATTTTGCTGATGTCGGTTAACCCCGGTTTTGGTGGTCAAAGCTTTATCCCTGAAACACTGGTCAAGTTAAAAGAAGCCCGCAGAATGATTGATGAAAGTGGACTGGATATTCGGCTTGAAGTAGACGGTGGTGTAAAAACGGATAACATTCGTGAAATTGCGGCGGCGGGTGCCGACACATTTGTCGCGGGTTCCGCTATCTTCAATACACCGGATTACAAAGCAACAATTGATGCCATGCGCGCAGAACTTGCCCAGGCAAAATAGAAGATTACTTCATTAAAATTTTTTCAAGCGTACCAGGTACCCAAAAGGCACCTGGTACCTTGCTTCCAGAAAGTAATCCATGAATATAATAAATCCTAAGTTAGTGTTGATAGACCTTGATGGTACGCTGGTCGATAGCGTGCCTGATCTTGCGTACTGCGTCGATGAAATGATGCAGCAAGTTGATATGCCGGTTCAGGGTATCGACAAGGTCAGGACGTGGGTGGGCAATGGCGTTGAACGGCTGGTCAAGCGCGCCTTGACCGGCACGCTCGATGGTGAGCCTGATGATGCCCTGTTTGAAAAAGCCTATCCTGTTTTTCTCGAGCTATATAAAGAAAACACCAGTAAACGCTCTCAGGTCTACCCGGGGGTCACCGCAGGGCTTGAGTGGTTAAAACAACAGGATCTTGCGCTGGGCTGTGTCACCAACAAGGCCGAGCAGTTTACATTACCCTTGCTGGAGAACCTCGGATTGTTGAGCTATTTCGGGCTTGTTGTCAGTGGCGATACTCTAGCGAAAAAGAAACCGGATCCGATGCCCTTGTTACATGCCGCAGAACATTTTGGTGTCTTGCCGGAAAAATCCCTGTTATTGGGTGATTCCATCAGTGATGTGAAAGCGGCCCGTGCTGCTGGTTTCAGTGTTATTTGTGTCAGTTATGGCTATAACCATGGCAAAGACATACGTGAAGCCAACCCAGATGTCGTTATTGATTCATTTGAGGCCTTGCCAGACTTGTTATAAGTCTTGCCATGAGAATAAAGACAGGCTAAATTATTACCAGTTTCCAGATCTACTTCACAAAAGGACATTGTTGCTCATCATGAGAACATTTAAGCAAAAAGACAGACGTTGGCGAAGCCAGGCGTAAGCGACTGATTATCAGTTGCTTAGCGGGTGGTTGCAGGCGTTTTCTTTTTGTAAATTCTTTTTGATGGGTGACACATGACTCAAGAACAATCTCAATCCGGACAAGCACAGCATAAGCTGTCTCGTATACCTGTTATACGCGAAGTGCTTGCCGATCTCGATACACCACTCAGCACGTTTCTGAAATTGGCCGACCAGCCCTATAGTTATCTGTTTGAATCCGTTCAGGGAGGCGAAAAATGGGGCCGTTATTCAATTATTGGCCTGCCATGTAAAACCGTTATCCGGGTGTTCGGTTATGACATCACAGTAACGCAGCAGGGCAAAGAAATAGAAGCCACCCGTGTAGATGATCCGTTGCAATGGATAGATGACTATCAGGCGCGTTACGCAGGGACAGACATTGAGGGTTTGCCACGGTTTACCGGCGGACTTGTCGGTTATTTTTCCTATGATACGGTGCGTTATATTGAGCCAAAGCTGGGTGAGAGCCCTAATCCGGATGAACTTGAAACGCCTGATATTATGTTTCTGGTGTCGGAAGAAGTGGTAGTGTTTGATAACCTTAGTGGAAAATTACACATTATTGTGCAGATTGATCCACAGGATGATCAGGCAAGGCAGGCCGCAGAAAAACGGCTGGACGAACTTGAAAGTAAATTATCGCAGGCAATACCCGACAAACAAAAAGTAGAGCCGGTTAGTCCCTTGCAGGAAGCGGATTTCAGATCTGATTTTACCCGTGAACAGTTCGAAGCTGCGGTCGAGCGTGCCAAGGAATACATTGTCGAAGGCGATATTATGCAGGTTGTTCTGTCGCAACGCATGACGGTGCCCTACCATGCATCTGCACTCGACTTATATCGCGCATTACGTTGTCTCAATCCCTCGCCCTACATGTTTTACCTTGATTTTGATGCGTTTCATGTGGTGGGTTCCTCACCGGAAATTCTCGTGCAGCTCGAGGATGGTCTTGTGACAGTGCGTCCTATTGCCGGGACACGTCCGCGTGGCAAAAATGATGCAGAAGACCAGCAACTTGAACAGGATTTGCTGGCAGATCCAAAGGAACTCGCAGAACATTTGATGCTCATCGACCTGGGGCGCAATGATGTTGGCCGCATCGCTGAAACAGGATCAGTCAAGCTGACTGAAAAAATGCTTGTTGAACGTTATTCACATGTCATGCACATCGTGTCAAATGTCACCGGTGAATTGAAAAAGGGTAAATCCGTCATGGATGTCTTACGGGCCACGTTCCCGGCTGGTACCTTGTCTGGTGCACCCAAAATCCGTGCGATGGAAATCATTGATGAACTGGAGCCGGTAAAGCGCTCCATCTATGGTGGCGCGGTGGGTTATCTGTCCTGGACCGGCAACATGGATACCGCCATTGCGATTCGCACGGCAGTCATCAAAGACAACAAATTGCATATCCAGGCCGGGGCAGGCATTGTCGCTGATTCGGTGCCGGCCAAAGAGTGGGAAGAATGCATGAACAAGGGCAGAGCGGTTTTTCGCGCCGTTGCCATGGCCCAGACCGGACTAAAGGAAGCAAATCATGCTGTTAATGATTGATAATTATGATTCGTTTACCTATAACGTGGTGCAATATCTGGGTGAACTGGGCGCCGATGTGCAGGTTTATCGTAATGACAAGATCACGGTTGATGAAATAAAGAAGCTTTCTCCTGAACGCATCGTGATTTCTCCCGGGCCGTGTACGCCAAATGAGGCGGGTGTCTCGATCGAGACCATCAAAGCGTTTGCTGGCAAGCTGCCATTGCTGGGGATTTGTCTGGGACACCAGAGTATTGGTCAGGCATTTGGTGGAAAGATTGTGCATGCAAACAAGATCATGCATGGCAAGACCTCAATGATATATCATTCTGATGAAGGTATTTTTAAGGGGCTGGCGTCGCCCTATGAAGCGACACGTTACCATTCCCTGGTGATAGAAAAGGCCAGTTTACCGGATTGCCTCGAGGTGACTGCCTGGACGAAAAATGAATCCGGTGAAATCGATGAGATCATGGGCGTACGTCACAAGGAATACGCAATAGAAGGGGTGCAGTTTCACCCCGAATCAATATTGACCGAGCATGGTCATGATTTACTGAAAAATTTTTTACAATTATAGACTTGTTATTCACCGCAAAGGCGCGAAGGAAGCAAAGAAAGCTTGTTTGAATTTAAAAAACTTTGCGTCCTTCGCGTCTTTGCGGTGAAATTTTCTTTTAAGTAATAAATCGAAGAATAATAAAGAACCAGGAGTCTGGTATGGATATGCAATCAGCGATACGCGCAGTAACTGAGCACCAGGATTTGTCCGGTGATGAAATGCAGCAGGTTATGCGCACTATCATGACAGGTGAAGCAAGTCAGGCACAAATTGGCGGGTTTCTTATTGGTCTGCGTATGAAAGGTGAAACGGTTGATGAGATCGCCGCTGCCGCGTCCGTTATGCGCGAGCTTGCCACTAAAGTTGATGTTGAGGGTGAAAATCTGGTGGATACCTGTGGTACCGGGGGAGATGGCTCCAAAACATTTAACATTTCTACTGCGAGTGCTTTCGTGGTTTCGGCAGCCGGTGCGCAAGTTGCAAAGCATGGTAATCGTTCCATCTCCAGCAAATCCGGTAGTGCTGATGTACTTGAAGCCCTGGGTGTGAATATAGGTCTGGCCCCTGATCAGGTTGCGACGTGCATAAAGGAAATTGGTGTTGGTTTTATGTTTGCACCGCAACATCACAGTGCGATGAAGCATGCAATAGGACCACGAAAGGAAATGGGTGTGCGCACGGTGTTTAATTTACTGGGCCCGCTGACAAACCCTGCTGCTGCGCCTAATCAGGTCATCGGTGTATTCAGCGATCAATGGGTCGAACCCATCGCCAGGGTTTTGGCAAAGCTGGGTAGCAAGCATGTGCTTGTTGTGCATGCGGAGGACGGCATGGATGAAATCAGCGTCTCATCGCCAACAAAAATTGCTGAACTCAAAGAAGGTGAAGTCTCTGTTTATAAGGTCAATCCAGAACAGTTTTCGTTGCCTGTTGGTGATAAAAACAGACTTTCTGTTGAGGATGCGCAGCAATCGAGCGAGATGATAAAGGATATATTGAATGGCGATGCGGGGCCCGCGACAGATATTGTTTGCCTTAATGCCGGTGCAGCAATTTATGTTTCCGGTCTGGCTCCAAGTATCGAGGCAGGTGTTAAAAAAGCACAGGAAGTCATCGCAAACGGCACGGCCAAAGAAAAACTCGAAGCGTTAGTGAAATTTACTAACAATGTTTAAGACCAATTTAGCCGCGGGGAACAAGAACGAAAGAATGTTTTTTACCGCGGAGGTCACGGAGAAAACCTTTTTTTGTTTTAAGGAGTGACTCATAGGTTTTCTCCGTGACCTCCGTGGTAAAATTCAGTTTTTAAGGTTTTAGATTATGAGCAAAACACCAGATATTTTACAAAAAATTCTCAAGCG
>JAUWSG010000236.1 GCA_030610155.1 Gammaproteobacteria bacterium | reverse complement strand
TTTCAGAGGCAACAAAGGAAATAGAACGTGCCCGAGTGTTAGCAGAAAGAACTCTGTATCTTGCAGAGAAACAAACAACATTGATCAGGTGGCAAGTAGAACAAGTATTTTTTAATCTAGCAACTACGCCGGAATTCAAGGGTTTACTCAATAGCTCTATCGATATTAGCCAGGCATCACAACGTATGGCGGCATTACTTGAAACCATGCCAAAAATGGTGTCCGCAGAAAGTGAAGTCATCATTAAAGTCTTTATGCGGGAATTTGAGAATGAGCGTAAGGATATGATTACGCAGATGTTCAGGGAAATAGCAGCAGAGCGTCAGGCGACCATCGATCAGGCAAGTGAACAGTTTGTGAATAAAGCATTCTATGTAGGTTCTTTGCTCATCATTATTTTCACAATCTGCGCATTGCTCGCGATGCTGATTTATAAATATTTTTCTCGGCGAATAAGTAAATAAACCAGCGAATACCGGAGTGCAGTTGTGAAACCTATTTCTACTGAAAATAACTTTGTTTATTTAACGGTTGCGCTGGTGCTTTTGTTATTTATAGGGGCGTTGGTAGATCAGTACGCAGGTAGTTTGGGTCAAAGGCTGGTTCAGGCAGCCACAGTATTAACACTTGCGATAGGCGTCTTTAGCTTAAAAACAACGAAGTTCTGGTATCGGACCGGTATTGGTATGGTGGTCGCTATTATTTTAGTCGTGCTGGCGGGCGTCATTCTGGATCTGGCCGGACTGGATTACGTGCACCTGTTTATTCTGCTTTGTTTCTTTGTTTGGACAACCTGGTTAGCTGCCAGGCAAGTTTTATTCACGGGTATAATTGACGGCAATAAAATAGTAGGCGCTGTTTGTATTTATTTATTATTGGGCCTGATATGGACATTACTTTACCTGATGATCGCAGAGGCGACACCCAATGCATTTAACGGTTTAACACAGGCGCCCTGGTATGATAATTTTCCTGCTGTTGCCTATTACAGCTATGTGACATTAACAACGCTGGGCTATGGTGATATTAGCCCAATACAACCTGTGGCGCGTTTCCTGGTTTATATGGAAGCCATCGTTGGTATCTTTTATACTGCCATTCTGGTTGCCAGTTTAGTGGGGGCACGTATGTCCGGGAATGCTCCTGATAACAAATAATTTTCTGTGAAGAGCGCATTAATAAATAGGGAGAGTGTATGAATACTTCATCGACAGTGTTAAGCGATAAAGAGTTTGTCAAAAGAGCGGTTGAAGCAAGTATACGCATTGGGTTGATCCTGCTGATTGCGGGTTGGTGTTTGCAGATTGTTGGGCCCTTCATACTCCCGGTTTTGTGGGCCATCATAATTGCAGTGGCGATACATCCCTTATTTCAGATGATGCAATCCAGGCTGGGAGGGCGTAGCAAATTAACGGCCACCATAATAACCCTGCTAGGGCTTGCCATTTTGATCATACCTACTGTTATGTTGTCCAAATCACTTATCCAAAGCATGCAATATGTGTCGTCCAGTATTCAGGATGGCAGCCTGGTCATCCCGCTACCCCCGCAAGGGGTGAGTGAGTGGCCGCTTATTGGCGAGTCACTGGACAAGATCTGGACTCTGGCCGCTACCAATCTGGAGGCAGCAATCACACAAATCGCCCCACAACTTAAATCAGTCGGTAAAGGTATGTTATCTGCCGCTGCCGGGGTTGGCGGGACGATAGTACAGTTTGTGATTTCAATTATTATTATGGGTGTATTGCTGACTAATGCAGAAGGGGCTGGGAAATTTGCCAGAAAACTGACCACCCGGCTAGTCGGTGACAAGGGTGAAGCATTCGCACAACTCGCGAGTGACACAATCAGTAGCGTAGCCAAAGGGGTACTGGGTGTTGCTATTATCCAGGCAGTTCTGGCCGGTATTGGTTTACTTGCCGCCGGTGTACCCGGTGCAGGTCTGTGGGCCTTACTTGTCTTGTTGCTGGCAGTCGTTCAACTTCCACCTATCCTGATTCTGGGCCCCATTATTGCCTACCAGTTTACTGTCGTGGATACTACGCCCGCAGTACTGTTTATGATCTGGAGTCTTCTGGTCAGTGCGAGTGATGCATTCCTCAAGCCGATGTTTCTCGGGCGAGGCATGGAGACGCCTATGCTGGTTATTCTGCTTGGGGCGATTGGCGGCATGATATTGTCGGGTATTATTGGTTTGTTCGTCGGTGCGGTTGTGCTTGCGCTGGGTTATGATTTATTCATGGCATGGGTGGAACAGGACATGGAAGTATCTGAAGAACAAAATAATCCTGGTTAATAACTTTATATAAACCCGATTGAATACAACATAACATCCAAGACAAGTGATTTGTTTCAGGATGATAAAATTACTTCTGATGATGGGGGTATACGCTGGCTGGTCACATAAGATATGAGTATAATTTTAGGTGTTGATGTTGGATCCAGTGACGATGAAAGTGCTCTGTATGTTCAGGTGAGGAGAAATTTTAGTTCAGGTGCTTAAAAAATAGAGATACAGGAAAGGAACAGAGATGAATAGAAACAGAATCACTGGAATTATATCCTTACTCTTTATTATTGCTACGCCTGCTTGTGCAGAAAAGTCGCAGAGTAGTGCCGGTAATAAAATGGATATTAAGCAGGACTTGCAGAATTCCTCAAAGCCACGTCTTGTATTACAAATTACGGTTGATCAATTACGCGGTGACCTGCCAATGCGTTACTACGATCGGCTAGGTAAAAACGGATTCCGTTATTTACTTGATCAGGGAACGGTGTATGTCGACGCACACCATGAACATGCAAATACTGAAACTATTGTCGGTCATGTAACGCTGGCAACAGGTGCGCAACCCGCGATGCATGGCATGATTGGTAATATCTGGTTTGATAGAGAAAGTGGTAATACGGTTTACAATATCGAAGATGACCGTTATCGCCTGTTAACCAAAGGTGCTGATGTTGATGATAAAACCGAGATTGATCCTACACAACGGGTCGCCAGATCAGAAGGTCGGTCACCCTCGAACATAATCGTCTCCACCCTCAGCGATGAACTGGCGATCAATACCGCGGGGCAGGCAAAGGTGTTTGCAGTCTCCGTCAAAGATCGCGGTGCAGTATCGATGGCGGGCCATGCCGGTAAGGCATTTTGGTTCTCAAAAGCCAGTGGTGAATTTGTTACCAGCACTTATTATTACAAGCAGTACCCGGGCTGGGTCACAAAGTGGAATGAAAAAAAGATGGCATTATCCTATGCCGGTAAATCCTGGGATTTATTACACAATCAATCTGATTATCTGTTTGGCGATGCGGATGACAAACCCTGGGAATCAGATATTGCCGGCTTCGGTCGTACTTTCCCGCATCCGTATGGTAAGGCAGACAGCAAGTATTTAACGACATTGCTCACGCTAAGTCCGGCGGGTGATGATATGACACTGGATTTTGCCAAATCGCTAATCACCAATGAAGACCTGGGCAAAGATGATGTTCCTGATTATCTCGGTATCAGTTTTTCCTCCACCGACTACGTAGGGCATCTGTTTGGAAACTCCAGCCTTGAAAGCGAAGATAACATTCTACGACTGGATCAA
>JAUWSG010000037.1 GCA_030610155.1 Gammaproteobacteria bacterium | reverse complement strand
GGCAATGGGAGGTCACGGTCTCTCCGGGCGTCCTGCCCTCACGAGACATAAGCGTGGAAGGTTGGGAGGTTAGAGGTTTAGTTTTTTGACCCTGGGGCAATGGGAGGTCAGTGTCTCTCCGGGCGGTCACTCCGCACATCCATGTGCTCCCGTGACATAAGGCCATCCATGGCCAAATCCTGCCCTCACGAGACATAAGCTTGGTAGTTTGCAGGGTAAGGGGTTTTGTTAGAGACCTTGAGGCAATGGGAGGTCACCGTCTCTCCGCACATCCATGTGCTCCCGAGACATAAGGCCGTCCCTGGCCAAAAAAAAAGCCAGCACTGTTTAAAGTGCTGGCTTTTCTCGAAAAATCAGGCTTTATGAAAAAGCCTTCGCAATAATTATTTTGCGATAGAAATTACGAAACCTACTAATTTTTCGATGTCTGCGTCTGCTACGCGAGGTGAGTATGGAGGCATTGGAACTTGACCCCAAACGCCTTTACCACCTTTTTTGACTTTATCAATAAGCTTGGCTTTCATAGAAGCGTCGCCTTTGTATTTAGCAGAAACGTCTTTCCATGCTGGACCGACAACTTTCTTTTCAATGCTGTGGCAAGCAAGGCAACCGCTCTTCTTAGCCAATGCTAAAGCATCATCTTTACTTAATTCAGCATTAGCCTGACCCGCTACCAAGAACGCAGCCATTGCTGGGATACATAACCAACTTGCTCTCATATTTCCTCTCCTAATTTATCTTATCACTACAGATATTTAATAGTTTTATTACTGCTTTCCCCCCACACGGACGAGTTGGCAGCTCTCACTTTCATTGATACCCCTGGAATTCTTACCCCTGGATGCAACAAAGCCCTTTAAAATTCGATATTCTTATGCTTTCACGAATTTTGAGCATGCCTTTATGCCATGTCACTTATATGACTGTCAAGACAACAAAATATATTAGCTTCCATTAATAAGGTGATCTTCTGCTTGATTAGAACCTGAATAAGCTGTTCATTTTTAAATATAAACTGCTTTGAGACCATGCAAGCAGCCAACCTGCTTCGCTAAGGATTTGTGTGCAAAGCACTTTTATTCTGTGTGAGAAAGCAAACCCGAAAGATGGTTATTTAATGAGCAATATAGCTTAATACCGCAAGCCAAGAATGATATGAACAAATCGCATAAGAAAGGCTTATATTATAGCCAGTAATTATTTGCACAGGGACGTGCTTATGTCTCGTGAGGGCAGGACGCCCGGAGAGACACTGACCTCCAATTGCCTCAAGGCCTCTAACAAAACTCCCTAATCAACAACCTACCAAGCTTATGCGAGTACAGGAAGTACGAAGTGTCGCGAGAGGGCATGGATGCCTGAAGCGACCGCTGTACATGGATGTGCGGAGTGACCGCCCGAAGAGACACTGACCTCCCATTGCCTCAGGGTCTCTAACAAAACCAAATAACCGTAGGGTGCGTATCACGCGCCCTACAACCCTCCCTACAACTCCAACAACATCTCCAATTCCTCAGGCGATGGTTCAAACCCTCTATGCTCATAATGACTGAATATCGCATCGACGATCTCCTGCGGATCATCCAGAATCTTGAACAAATCCAGATCTTCGGCGTTTATCATGCCTTCCGCCAACAGACTCTGCTTGATCCAGTCGATTAAACCGGTCCAGAAATGTGAACAAACCAGAATTACCGGTATCCGGCGTGTTTTATTTGTTTGAATTAGCGTCAATATCTCTGCAAGCTCATCCAGCGTGCCAAAGCCCCCGGGCATAACAACATACGCGGATGCATATTTCACAAACATCACCTTTCTTGAAAAAAAGTGACGAAACATTAGCGAAATATCCTGGTATTCATTTGCTGATTGTTCGTGGGCAAGTGCAATATTCAAACCGATACTGGGTGATTTTCCTGCATAAGCGCCTTTATTCGCCGCCTCCATAATGCCCGGGCCACCGCCGCTGACAATACTGAAACCAGCATCAGACAACTTACGGGAAATTTTTTCCGTCAATTCATAATAAGGATGGTCCTGATCTGTACGTGCAGAGCCAAAAATACTTACAGACGGCTTTATTCGTGCTAGTTTTTCAAATCCTTCGACAAACTCAGCCATAATCTGGAAAATTTTCCAGGATTCGCGAGTAAGCGCCCTGTCGTTGATGGGTCTTAATCCAGGGTGTGAAGATTTTTCTTGTTCGTTCATAATCGTCCATCTCTCACTAAGAGGTTATTTAATAAAATGTCTCAGGATACACCATTTGTTCTAATTGACGGCTCATCCTATTTATACCGTGCGTTCCATGCAATGCCTCCGCTGACAAATTCCAAAGGACAGGCAACGGGTGCTGTTTACGGCGTCATTAATATGCTTAAAAAGCTACTCAATGAATATTCACCAGAACACATGGCCGTGATCTTTGACGCCAAAGGCAAAACATTTCGTGATGACATGTATGCGCAATACAAAGCTAACCGCCCTCCCATGCCTGATGACCTGCGTTCACAAATCGAACCCCTGCACGCCATCATCAAGGCCATGGGTTTACCCATGTTAATTATAGAAGGTGTTGAGGCCGATGATGTCATTGGCACACTTTCAACTCAAGCAACTCAACTAAATATAAATACACTTATCTCGACCGGCGACAAAGACATGGCTCAGCTTGTCAATCAACATGTCGCGCTCATTAACACCATGAACAATGTCTATAGCGACATAAACGGGGTGAAAGATAAATTTGGCGTTGCGCCTGAGCGTATTATCGATTACCTGGCGCTTATCGGCGACACATCAGATAACGTACCCGGCGTGCCGAAAGTTGGGCCAAAAACAGCTGTTAAATGGTTAACCCAATATGGCTCACTGGATAACATTATCGAACATGCAGATGAAATAAAGGGCAAGGTCGGTGAAAGCCTGCGCGCCAGCCTTGAACAAATACCTCTATCACGTCAACTGGTCACCATCAAATGTGATGTTGAGCTGCCGTCAGGCCCGAATGAGTTGACTCTCGGCGATCCAGATATAGATGCGTTAAAAACACTCTATGCAGATATGGAATTTAAATCCTGGCTTGCCGAAACATTATCAAACAAACAGACAAGCAAGCAGGAAAGTCAGGATGACAATGCAACCCGGGCCACGGGTCAGTACAGCTGCATTTCAACTGAAGCTGATTTCAATTATTTATTAAAACAACTGAATGCCGCCGAGATTTTTTCTTTTGATTCAGAAACCACCAGCCTTGATTATACAGTTGCTGAAATCGTCGGCGTTTCATTTTCCATTCATCCCGGTGAAGCGGTGTATATTCCTGTCGCCCATTCTTATGAAGACGCACCCTCTCAATTATCTCGCGATTTTGTTCTTGGGAAATTAAAACCCTTGCTCGAGGACCCGAACAAAAAGAAACTTGGACAAAACCTTAAATACGATATGAATGTACTGGCCAACCACGGTATCAATTTATGTGGCATTGCCTATGACACCATGCTTGAATCTTACGTACTGGACAGCACAGCATCCCGCCATGACATGGATTCCCTGGCGCTTAAATATCTTGGCCATCAAAACATAAAATTCGAGGACGTTGCAGGCAAGGGCAAAAAACAAATCACGTTCGATCAGGTTTCTATTGAAGAAGCCACGCCTTATGCGTCGGAAGATGCAGACATCGCCTTGCAATTACACCAGAAGCTATGGCCGGAACTGAAAAAAATACCCAGCCTGACAAAACTGTTTAATGAGATCGAATTGCCTCTTGTTTCTGTATTATCACGCATCGAACGCAACGGTGTGTTAATTGATGCGCAGATGCTGGCCACACAAAGCCAGGAACTGGATACCCGCATGGAAGAAATTAAAAAAGATTGCTACGACATTGCCGGGGAAGAATTTAACCTGGCCTCACCAAAACAAATTCAGGAAATCCTGTTCAACAAACAAAAGTTGCCCGTTTTACAAAAGACACCCAAGGGCCAACCCTCTACCGCGGAAGCCGTATTACAGGAACTGGCCTATGATTATCCATTGCCAAAGTTAATCCTGGAGCACAGGGGACTCAGCAAACTGAAATCAACCTATACCGACCGCTTACCAGAACAAATCAGCCCCAAAACCGGACGTGTGCACACTTCCTATCATCAGGCGGTTGCCAGTACAGGACGTTTATCTTCCAGCGACCCGAATTTACAAAACATCCCCAGTCGTAACGCGGAGGGCCGGCGGGTACGCCAGGCGTTTATCGCACCCAAAGGGTGTAAAATTGTCGCAGCGGATTATTCCCAGATTGAACTGCGCATCCTTGCGCATATATCCGAAGACAAAGGACTGCTCAAAGCCTTTGCCAACAAGGAAGACATCCATCGTGCCACTGCGGCGGAAGTATTCAGCACCAGTCTTGACAAAGTCACAACAGAACAACGTCGTAGTGCCAAGGCCATTAACTTCGGTCTGGTTTATGGCATGTCCGCATTTGGACTGGCAAAACAATTAGGCACAAGCCGCAATACGGCACAGGAATATGTAGACCGCTACTTTGAACGCTACCCCGGCGTAAAAGCATTCATGGACCTGACCCGGGAACAGGCACATGAAACCGGCTATGTAGAAACGGTTTTTGGCCGGCGCTTATATCTACCGGAAATTAATTCCAAGAACCATCAACGACGTCAATATGCCGAACGCACTGCGATCAATGCCCCCATGCAAGGCACCGCCGCCGACATCATCAAACTGGCGATGATCAAATGCGATCAGTGGCTGTTTGAAAACGAACTTAACATAAAAATGATCATGCAAGTACATGATGAACTTGTCTTTGAAGTACCAGAAAACCAGCTGGACACCATCCTCGAAACCATCCCCGGACTCATGACCAAAGTTGCATCACTTAAAGTGCCGCTAGAAGTTGATGTTGGTGTAGGTATAAACTGGGATGAAGCGCATTAAACCACAATGAACACAATATAAACGCCTTGATTTTGACGCTCTTGTAGCCAACGATTGAAATTTTTTTTCGAAAAACGAAACTTTTTTCGTTTTTCCCTCTCTATATATACAAGTCACTATGGTTAATAACCATTAGTCATTTATCCACTCACCTCCCCGAGTGGAATACTCCTGACCTGGAAACAGACCAGGTTACTTTCAAGCCTCCCATTCCCCTGGGGGGCTTTTTTTTTGCACAGGGACGTGCTTATGTCTCGAGAGGGCAGGACGCCCGGAGAGACACTGACCTCCCATTGCCCCAAGGTTCAAAAACTAAACCCCCTAACCTCCAACCTTCCACGCTTATGTCTCGGGAGCACATGGACGTGCGGAGAGACACTGACCTTCAATTGCCTCAATATAAAAACAAAGCCCCCAAATCAGCAAACTTGCACGCTTATGTCTCGTGAGGGCAGGATTTAGCCATGGATGGCCTTATGCGCTGCACATGGATGTACGAGTGTCATGGGAGGACAGGAGTCCGGAATGACCCACGGGATCACATGGATGTGTGGAGTGACCGCCCGGAGAGACTCTGACCTCCAATTGCCCCAAGATCAAAAAATTAAACCCCCCAACCTACAACCCCAACCACCCATCCAACACCCCATGCACTTCACTCACCCCATCCCGCTTCAGCGAAGAAAACAATTGCACGCTCGTTGTATACTCCTGCTCTTTCAGCCAGGCTTTAACTTTAAACACCGTATCTTTGGCCGGCCCACGTTTTAACTTGTCGCTTTTTGTCAGCACAATATGAGAAGGCACATTATTATAATTACTCCACGCCAGCATGTTCTTGTCATACTGCTTTAATGGATGGCGCACATCCATCACAATCACCAGACCTTTTAGCGGCTCACGTTCATCAAAATACGTCTCCAGCAGCTTTTCCCATTTAGCCCGGGTTTTTGCGGAAACACTGGAATAACCATAACCTGGCAAATCGACGATATAACGCGAATCCGTTATCTGGAAAAAATTCAGGCTTTGTGTCCTGCCTGGTGTTTTACTGACACGCGCTAACTTATGCTGATCAGTCAGTGTATTGATCAGACTCGATTTCCCCGCATTGGAACATCCGGCAAAAACAACCTCAGACTCGCTGTTTTCCGGCAATTGCGCCATACTCATCACACTAATGATGAACCTTGCGTTTCGATATATTGGATTCATACGTTAAATAGACATTATTTTATTGACATAACCCAGCTGCTTACCATACCCTTTTTGCTACTCAAAAAGCATATGATATTGATAGTGCTTTTTAACCCTAATGTTAGCCAGATAATTTAGACACCGGCTAATTATTCTAGCGGAAAAATATAATGCGCAAATTATTCTCAGGAATCATCACGCTACTACTCATACTTGGATTTGTGCAAGTCAGTTTTGCCAAAGGCAGTATAGAGGCTGGAAAAGCAAAATCGATACATTGCCAGGTCTGTCATGGAAAAGGCGGCAAAAGTTTCGACCCGCAGTATCCGGTTCTGGCGGGGCAACACGCTCAATACATCGTAAAACAACTAAAGGCCTTTCAGGCAAAAGAACGCACCAACCCGATTATGAATGAAATTGCAGCCCCGTTAACGGTGCAGGACATGGAAGACCTGGGGCGATTTTTCCAAAGTAATCAATAATTTGGCCGTATTTGTCATTCTGGTGATAAACACCAGCTAGCTTCCTGGCTATTTTCTCCCGGGGCCATAATAATAGTTTGCGAAAGTCGCCACATCCGAACTCAGGCGCCTGAACAAATGATCCAGACTGATAATGGCATGTTCGAGGAAATTCACCGCGATAAAAGGGTGCTCCACGCGTAAACGGTCATACATAACGCGTGTTAATTTAAGCAATTGCGTCTCGTTAGCCGTCGCGCGTACACCAACAGAACGCGGTCGTTTATCGAAAAAAGACATTTCTCCTACGAGCTCGCCTTCCTTGATCCGGCCTATTTCCGTCTCCTGTCCCGCTTCATTATAATAAAGTGCCACTTCGCCTTCGATGACAAAATAGAGCGCTTCGCCGACTTCATCAATATCAGCAATCACATCATTTTTCTTAAAATCGACCAGCTTCGTATAATCAAGTAAAGTTTGAATCTCCTTGATGGTCAGCGACTCACACAAATATTGTTGATTTAAGAAAGAAGTCAGATCTATTTTTCCAGCCGTCATTGGAAATCCCCTTGCATTGAATATTGGAGCTAGCATAAAGCATTGAGCAATAAACTGAAATTGGAAAATGTTGCGATACTGGCTTATTTTGGCTACGCTGGCTGCAAAACCATGACCGTCGGAGATTATTAATGCACAACATCAGTTCAAAATTATTGTCAAAACCATTCCTTCGCATCGTGGGAATGACCATGCTCAGCATGCTACTACTGACACCAGGTGCATACGCCGCAAGCTATGAAGAAGGTGAAGAATATGAACTTGTTTTACCGCCACAACCCACCACAACAGGTGACAAAATCGAGGTTGTTGAACTCTTCTGGTATGGCTGTCCGCATTGCTATCAGTTTGAACCTTATATAAATCGCTGGTTAAAGAAAAAACCGGCCAATGTAGAATTTGTCCGTATGCCCGGTATTTTCCGCCCCAGCTGGGCAATATTGGCCCGAGCTTATTACACCGCCAAAGTACTGGGTGTGCTTGATAAAACGCACAACGCTATTTTTGAAGCAACACATGAACTCAAGCGACCATTAACAACAGAAGCACAGCTAGCTGATTTTTTCGCTGAACATGGCGTTAAAAAGGAGGAATTCGCCAAGGTCTTTCGCTCCTTTGCGGTCGAGAGCAAGGTCAGACGAGCGATGGATATGAGCCGGCGCTATGGTGTTAAGGGCGTACCCGCAATGATCGTTAATGGTAAATATCGAACCGGTGGGGTGATGGCCGGTAGTCACGCAAACACACTCAAGGTTGTAGATTATTTGATCAAAAAGGAGAGTCAGTCCAAATAATGGAAACGGATCAACCAATAACTTGATGGTTATTTAGTCACCCTGTTGCATTACAATGACTTAGCATGATACAGGGATTATGCTTGAGGTTGCCGGACAGTATAATGTGACCGGGTTGGTAATAATTTCCCTCAATATCCATCAATCTTCCCCGATAAAAAACTTGTAGAAACAGGATCTAGCCTCCACATTAGATTAATGAGAGGCTTATATTCTTCAGCCGACCGCCAGGATCAGGACATGAATACAAATAATGGATTATATAGAAAACAAGGCAGTAAAAAAATTCGCCTGCAACAATCAATTACCTGCCACAACAGGGAAATGGAATAACATAACATTATGACCGTCGTCCCTGAATTGCAGGACATACATATTCAGCCACAGTCTGAAAGAACACTCAGGCTGCTTAGCTATAATATACAAGTTGGCATCGGCGGCAGTCGCTTGCGTGACTATGTCACCAAGAGCTGGAAACATATTCTGCCGCACGCGCAAACCTATGAAAACCTGGATCAAATCGCCCACCTTGCCAGCGCCTATGATGTTGTTGCACTGCAGGAAGTGGATGCTGGCAGCTTACGCAGCAGTTTTATAAACCAAACAGAATATCTTGCCCACAAGGCACTTTTCCCATACTGGAAACACCAGCTAAATCGAAATTTAGGCCACATTGCCAAACACAGCAATGGCCTGTTAAGCCGATTTAAACCCGAAGAAATAACCCATTTGAAATTACCCGGCGTCATACCGGGCCGTCAGGCCATGGTTGTACGTTATGGGAGTGTCGAGAATCCACTTATTCTGGTTATCATGCATCTTGCCCTCGGGCAACGCGCCCGCCAACGACAAATTAGCAGTGTCTGCGACATCATTGGGCATTATGAACATGTCATTCTGATGGGCGATCTAAATTGCCAGCCTGACAGTCGCGAAATGAATTATTTGTTAAAACAGACACAACTATGTGAGCCGACCCATGATTTAAAAACATTTCCAAGCTGGCGGCCGAAGAAAAGAATTGACCATATCCTTGTTACGCCGTCATTAAAAGTCAATGACGTACATGTTCTTGATTACCCCTACTCAGATCACCTGCCGATCGCGATGAACATTCAAATTCCTGAAAACGTCGATATTTTCTGACAGACATTCAGCACCGTCATAAACCTGCATGCCACAGAAGCCATGCAAATACCTGAATTCCGTGTAAAATACCTCATTTACAGTTTCAACAGTTTAATGAACCGCAAAGGCGCGAAGAACGCAAAGAATGATTAATTACAAAAAATAACACAAAAAGTTACAGCGCTATTGCTCACAATTAAAACTAACAATGGTTAATTAGTCAGCTGTTCTCAAGATGTTCATAACCAGTATGATTCCCTTTGCGTTCTTTGCGTCTTTGCGGTGAAATGATTTTTAGGGCTCAACGACTTACATAATATCGAAGCAAATCCAAATGGAGCAGAAATTTAATAAAGTTCGTCTGGATAAATGGTTATGGGCCGCACGTTTTTTTAAAACACGCGCCCTGGCAACCAACGCAATAAAAGGCGGAAAAATCTCGCTCAATGGACAACACGTCAAACCTGGCAAGGAAATTCAGACGGGTGTGATACTTAAAATACGCCAGGGTATGTTTGTCATAGAAATCGTTGTCAATGCATTATCTCAGCGACGTGGGCCGGCATCCGATGCGCAAGCATTATATGAAGAAACGGAGCAAAGTCGTCTTGACGCCACAAAATTGAAAGAGCGCTTGAAGAACCAGGCCGTCATACTGCCGCAACAAAAAGGCCGGCCTAATAAACGCAATCGACAAAAAATAATACAATTTAACCGTAAACACATTACTGAATGATTTTGTATGCCTCACTCTACTGAATATTTTCTCGAACGCGCCAAACAATATGCTTTTTTAATGCGCCTCGATAAACCCATCGGAATTTTCCTGCTATTGTGGCCAACCTTGTGGGCATTATGGATTGCAGGGGAAGGTCAGCCTTCCGGTCTGGTGCTGTTTGTGTTTGTATTGGGTGTCATTTTAATGCGCTCTGCGGGTTGCGTCATTAATGACATTGCCGACCGAAAACTTGATATTCACGTCAAACGAACCGAAAAACGCCCTATTGCCAGTGGCCAGGTCAAGCCCTGGGAAGCACTAATATTATTTTGTGTATTATGCCTGACAGCCTTTTTATTAGTGCTGCTTATGAACAAGCTGACTATTATGCTCTCATTTGTGGCGCTGGGCCTGGGTATTCTTTACCCCTTCACAAAACGGTATACCTACTTGCCACAAATCTTTTTGGGATTTGCCTTTGGCTGGGCAGTACCAATGGCCTTTGCGGCACAAACGGGGACTGTACCCAAAGAAGCCTGGTTATTACTGATATCTACCGTTTTATGGACCACAGCATATGACACCATGTACGCAATGGTAGATCGACCGGACGATATCAAGGCCGGTATAAAATCTACCGCCATTCTGTTCGGTCATGCAGATCGAATCATTATCGGTATTATACAGCTCACAATGTTGGTTGTTATGCTGTTGTTAGGCCGACAACTGGAACTCGGCGCCTTTTATTATATGGGACTGGTCACTGCGGCAGGTTTGGCGATTTATCAACAAGCCTTGTTAAAAGAAAGAGACACCGCATTATATTTCAAGGCATTCCTGAATAACAACTGGATTGGCGCGGCCATTTTTACAGGTCTGTATATAAACTACCTGCTCACCTGACCCGGAAACGATATGCTGGAATTTATCATCGCATTGATCATCGGTTTTATCCTGCTTGTATGGAGTGCCGACCGCTTCGTCCTCGGTTCTGCTGCAACGGCAAGAAATCTGGGTGTTTCGCCGTTGATCATCGGTATGACCATTATGGGGTTTGGCACCTCCGCACCGGAAATGCTGGTCGCGACGATTGCTTCCCTGGATAACAATCCTGGTCTGGCGATAGGTAATGCCCTGGGCTCCAACATCGCCAATATCGCGATGGTGCTGGGTATCACGTCACTGATTGCCCCTATGAGCGTCGATTCCAATACCTTGCGGCGGGAATTTCCAATCATGTTTTTCGTCATGTTACTCGCCTATGCATTAATGTTTGATGGCGAACTGGGCCGTCTGGACGGAATCGTTTTACTCACGGGTTTAGTGGCTGTCATCATCTGGATGGTGCGTATGGGGCTCAAAACGCAAGACATCAGCGACCCCTTGCAAACTGAGCTTATTGACGAAGTACCCAGTGAATTACCAATGAAAACCGCCATTTTCTGGATCATTGTCGGGCTCGGCATCCTGATCTTCAGTTCATATATACTGGTCTGGGGCGCGACCGGTATTGCCAGGGCGTTCGGCATCAGTGACCTGATCATTGGCCTGACCATTATCGCAATCGGCACCAGCCTGCCGGAACTGGCTGCATCAGTAATGGGCGCTTTAAAAGGCGAGCACGAAATCGCACTGGGCAATGTTATCGGCTCGAATATGTTCAATATTCTCGGCGTGCTCGGGGTGGCCGGCCTTATTCAACCCAGTCATTTTATGCCCGATGTGTTGCTACGCGACTTCCCTGTTATGATTGGGTTAACGATTGCGCTGTTTATCATGGCATACGGGTTTCGCGGACCTGGCCATATAAACCGTATTGAAGGTGCCATATTAACCAGCATATTTGTTGCTTATCTGGCTTACCTGTATTTTACCGCGATATAACATTCATCAGAATGATTCCTGATATAGACAAGAGGACAAGGCTATTAAACACGAGTTAAATCCGGAAAATCTGATAAAGCTGGGTCAGGGCGTTGTCGAAACTGAAGCGCGGGAAATACTCAACATGATTCCTCGTATCGACGATAATTTCGTTCAGGCTTGCCAATACATGCTTAACTGTGAAGGCCGTGTTGTTGTCATAGGCATGGGGAAATCCGGCCATATCGCCGGCAAGATTGCCGCCACACTTGCCAGCACCGGTACACCGGCTTTTTTTGTCCACCCCGGTGAAGCCAGCCATGGTGACCTGGGTATGATTACCGATAAAGATGTCGTGCTAGCGACTTCCTATTCAGGCGAAACTAACGAGATACTGGTCATACTCCCTATTATCAAACGTCTTGGCGTCCCGCTTATTTCCCTGGTCGGTAATGATCATTCCTCACTGGCAAAAAATGCCACGATCAATATTAATGTCAATATTGAAAATGAAGCTTGCCCGCTGGGTTTGGCACCCACCTCCAGTACAACAGCAACACTGGTAATGGGTGATGCACTTGCCGTCTCATTGCTGGAAGCACGTGGTTTTACCAAAGATGATTTCGCACGTTCGCACCCGGCAGGCCAGCTGGGTCGACGTCTATTATTGTTAATCAGTGACATTATGCACAAGGGTGAGGAAATCCCCACCGTCTATAAAGACACGCCCTTAAGCGACACCTTGATAGAAATGTCGGAAAAAGGCCTCGGCATGACAACTATCATAGATAATGACAATGCTGTGCTCGGGATATTCACAGACGGCGACCTTCGACGGCTCTTCGACCAGAAAAATATTGATGTCCACAACACGGCTGCTGGCGACATCATGATCTCCGGCTGCAAGACCGCCCATGAAAACATGTTGGCAGCAGAAGCTTTACAATTAATGCAAAAACATAAGATTAATGCCATACCTATCGTCGATGATACCAATAAATTGATCGGCACTCTAAGCATGCATGATTTATTACGTGCCGGTGTTGTTTAACCTGAACTGGAAAAAAACCTATGCAAGAAATCATTGAAAAAGCATCACAAATAAAACTGGTTATTTTTGATGTTGATGGCGTATTAACTGATGGCAGTCTGTTTATTGACAATAATGGCATGGAGTACAAAGCATTTTATTCTCGTGACGGGCTGGGCATGAAAATGCTCCAGAAAACAAATGTTAAAATCGCGATCATTACCGGCCGTTCATCCGAGGTTGTGTCGCACCGAATGAAAAGCATGGGCGTAGAGCATGTTTACCAGGGTCAGGACGATAAATTAATCGCTTATGAAAAAATTAAAAGTGAGCTCCAACTAAGTGCAGACGAAATCGCGTATGTAGGCGATGATATTGTTGATTTGCCGGTCATGAAAAAAGTAGGGTTTGCTATTGCTGTGCAAGATGCACATCCACTGGTCATTAAGCATGCGCATTGGCAAACGCCACATACCGGTGGTCGCGGTGCTGCACGAGACGTTTGCGAACTTATTATGGAAGCACAAAACAACCTTGACCAACAAAACAGTCAATACCTTTGAAACAAGGTAAAGAAAACATACATGTCACCCACTTACTTAAAACGAATTCTGGCATTCACCGTAGTGGCCGCGCTTGCCTTCTTTAGCTGGTGGTTAAATCAAAAAAACATAAGCCCCCCTACAGCACTTGACAGTAATTTACGCCATGATCCCGACTATTTTGCCGAGGACCTTGTCGTTTATTCGCTGGACGCATCAGGAAAACCTCAACATCAGCTACAAGCAGAGCATCTGTATCATTACCCTGACGACAAAAGCACTCAACTTACCAGGCCTCACTTTGTTTTTTATCGGGATCAAAATCCCGAATGGGAGATAGATGCAGCACAAGGCCATATAATGGCTAGCGGCGATGAAGTTTTTTTGTCGGGTGGCGTCATGGCCAAACAGACACCAGAGAGTACAAGCACACCATTAACATTGACTACAGAAGACCTCCTTATTCATCCAGATATAAAACAGGCACAAACAGATAAAGATGTTCTCTTGCAGGACAAATTCAGCTCTACACACGCGACAGGCATGAAAGTTGATATCGCAGATAACACAATCAAATTCTTATCAAATGTACGGGGACAGTATGCACGCCCATAAACCATTTTTTGCTCATACCATCAGACCATTCACGGGATTTGTTTTTGCTCTTTTTCTGCTGGCAATACCCGGCCTATGCAACGCTGCTGAAACCAAACAAATAATTTATCTGGAAGCTGATACTGTTGATATAAATGAAAAAAAAGGCATCAGTGTTTATAAAGGCAATGTAAAATTATCGCGCGGTGACATTACCATTGTTGCAGACATGATGACCGCATATAAAAATGACAGTGGTTTACAAAAGTTAATCGCCACAGGAAACCCGGTAGAATTCACCAAAGCTGCTTCAACCAATAATAAAGGCGAGAAACAAAAAAAAATAAAAGGGCAGGCGCTGGAAATTGATTACAACACTAAAAACGAGATTATTAAATTAAAAAACAATGCCAAACTCTGGCAAGGTAAAGATCAGTTTAGTGGCAATATCATTGTTTACAATATTGCCAGTGAAACGGTAACCGCAAGCAAAGGATCGTCAAGCAATGAGCGTGTTAAGGTTATTATTCATCCTGATACCGACGCTTCGCAAAACAACAAATAAAAACAACTCATTTTGCTGAAATTATGAATAACTTATCTGTTACAGAAATTGCCAAAAGCTACCAGTCGAGAAAGGTCGTCAAATCTGTTTCCATGGAAATCTCCAGCGGCGAAGTCGTGGGTTTACTGGGCCCCAATGGTGCGGGTAAAACAACATCATTTTATATGATCGTCGGACTCATTCCCTGTGACCACGGTAAAATTGTTCTAAATGATCAGGATGTCACCCAATATCCTCTGCATCTGCGTGCCAAAATGGGCCTGGGCTACCTGCCACAAGAAGCGTCTATCTTTCGCAAGCTCACTGTCGCGGATAACATAATGGCCATTCTGCAGACCCGGTCGGATTTGAATAAAAAGCAACGCACTGAGAAACTCGACCATTTGCTGAATGAATTGAATGTCGGCCATATTCGGGACTCATTGGGACAAAGCTTATCAGGCGGTGAGCGAAGACGTGTTGAAATTGCCCGAACACTGGCTGTTGAGCCAAAATTTATCCTGTTAGATGAACCATTTGCCGGCATTGACCCATTGTCAGTGGTCGATATCCAAAAAATAATCAAGCAGTTAAGTGAACGCAATATCGGCGTCCTGATTACAGACCATAATGTCAGAGAAACGCTGGGAATCTGTGAAAGGGCCTATATTATTAGTGAAGGTGAAGTGATCTCGGAAGGAAAACCAGAGGAAATTATTAAAAATGAACAGGTCAAAGATGTTTACCTGGGACATGAATTTAAAATGTGAACAGACTGCCTGATTAAGTCATTTAAATTGCTAAAATTATTTGATCAAACCTCGCACAGCCCACACCCACTGCCAATATATGGAAATACCCACATCAAACAATCTTTGAACGTTTGAGTATAAAGCCCGTTAATGCGCCCGACCCTGTTAATAGTGGCCACTTATATTAATCTGTATTTGAGATATATTTACGGTAAAATAGTACTAATGCAAAAAACAAACCATAATACCCCTTCAATTTAATATGAAACAATCTCTCCAATTAAAATTTGGACAGCATTTAACCATGACGCCGCAATTGCAGCAGGCGATACGGTTATTGCAATTATCCGGGATAGAGTTACAGCAGGAAATTCAGCAAGCGCTGGAATCAAACCCCATGCTGGAATCAGAAGATGAGTCTGGCGAAGAGTCACGCTCGGCGAACGAGGGCAACGAGATTGATGCAGAGCAGGAACAGCCCGCCAATGAAGTCATAGGGAGTGATACAAGTCTTGAACAAGCCAGTATCCCTGAGGATTTGCCTGTTGATAGTAACTGGGATGATATCTATGAACCGAACACAAACTATTCCGCACCACAAGACCAGGAGCGGGATTTCGAAGTACAGGGACAAGTAACGCAATCACTCCAGGAACATCTTATGTGGCAACTGCAAATGTCCACATTCAGTAAAACGGATGAAATTGTCGCCCTGGCCATCATTGATTCCATTGACGATGATGGGTATTTACCGGTTAGCATTGAAGAAATCCACCAGGGCCTCGCCGGGGAACTGGAGAATTTGGAACTGGATGAAGTAGAAGCGGTTTTACATAGAGTGCAAACCTTTGACCCACCGGGCATAGCGGCCAGGGACCTCAGGGAAAGTATGTTATTACAATTCAAACAATATGACGCCGAAACACCCTGGCTGGCGGAAACCGTGCGCCTGGTAAAAGACCATTTTGATTTGCTTGCCAATCGCGAATATCCCCAGCTGATACGCAAACTCAAGGTGTCTGAAGCTGATCTTCAACAAATTATTGGCTTGATACAAACACTGAACCCCAGACCGGGTGGCCTGATATCAAATTCTCAACCAGAATATATCGTACCGGATGTCTTTGTTAAACAGATCAAGGGGATCTGGAAAGTTGAATTAAACCCCGATGTAATGCCAAAACTTAGCGTTAATACCTTATATTCAAATATGATTAAACGCGCTGATAACAGCAGCGACAATAACTACCTTAAAAACCAGCTGCAAGAAGCAAGATGGCTAATCAAGAGCCTTCGCAGTCGTAGTGAAACCTTACTTAAGGTTGCAACTTGTATCGTTGAAAGACAAAAGGCTTTTCTGGAACATGGTGAAGAAAAAATGAAACCTCTGGTCATGTTTGATATAGCAGAAGCTGTTGACATGCATGAGTCCACCATTTCCCGCGTCACAACCAAGAAATATATGCACACACCAAAAGGCATATATGAACTTAAATATTTTTTCTCCAGCCATGTCAGCACCGCTGGTGGAGGGGCGTGTTCATCCACAGCAATACGCGCAATGTTAAAAAAACTTATTGCTAACGAAAGCCCGTCTAAACCATTAAGCGATAGCAAGTTAGCAAAACTTCTTGAAGAAAAAGGTATTAATGTCGCACGACGTACTGTTGCAAAATACCGTGAAGCGATGAATATACCGCCTTCCAATGAACGTAAAAGATTAATTTAATTCAGGAGAAAACATTATGAATATAGATGTCACAGGACAACATATGGACGTATCCCCCGCCTTGCGTGATTATGTGGCGGGTAAATTTGAAAAACTCAAAACCCATTTTGACAAGGTAGGAAACTGCCATGTCATATTGTCCGTTGAAAAATTACAACAAAAAGCCGAAGCTACCGTATCAATCTCTGGCGGAAACAATCTGTTTGCCAATGCAGAAAATGAAAACATGTATGCGGCCATTGATGACCTGGTTGACAAACTGGATCGCCAGGCAAAAAAGCTCAAAGAAAAATCAACCAAACACCAAGGCTAATGCTGTCAATACAAATTCTATGATCAGCATTTGCTTCTACTAGTCAGGACATTAGAATGCTTGTAAAAGAAATTATTTCTCCTGAACTCATCGCTTATAAAGCTAATGCGAGCAGCAAAAAGCGCGCGCTCGAAAAACTCAGCGAGTTGCTTTCAAACAACAACCCGAACTTGAACCAGCAGGATATATTTGAGAGCTTCTTAAGTCGCGAAAAACTGGGCAGCACAGCGCTTGGCCACGGCGTGGCATTACCCCATGGCAGATTAAAGTCAACCGATAAAACATCCGGGGCATTTCTGCAGCTTGACCAGGGTGTTGACTTTGATGCAGAAGACCAACAACCTGTCGACCTGATATTTGCCATGCTGGTACCGGAAGAATCGACTGAAGAGCATTTAAAATTGCTGGCACAACTAGCCGAAATGTTTAGCAGCGAAGAATTCAGGGAAAAACTTCGCGCCGCTGAGAATAATGACAAATTGTATAAATTATTTGAAAACTGGGTCGCACAGTCTACAAAATGACAACTTCGATAACCATAACCGAGCTTTTTGACTACCATAAAGACCGACTGGGTCTGAAGTGGGTTGCCGGTAAAAAAGGCGAGCACAAATCACTTGGCAAGGCCTCCGGTGATAATAAATTTGCAAGCCCAATGTTAATCGGACATATGAATTTTGTTCACCCGCATCGGATACAGGTTATTGGTGCATCAGAAATGGAGTATCTGACCAAACAAAGTAAAGCCCATGCCAGTAAATCCATCAACAAAATTTTTCAGAACAAGCCTGAAGCAATATTGGTTGCCAAGGGAGTAGATATCCCGGAAGAATTTATAAAAAATTCTGAAGCTACTTCTACACCTCTGATATCTTCCAATATTAATGACCAGGAAATCATAAACTACATTCTTTATTTCCTGAATAATGTTCTCGCCGAAACAATCACTATCCATGGCGTCTTTATGGCAGTCTCCGGCATAGGTGTATTTTTAACCGGAGAAAGCGGCATTGGTAAGAGCGAACTTGCGCTGGAATTATTAAGCAGAGGACACCGG
>JAUWSG010000228.1 GCA_030610155.1 Gammaproteobacteria bacterium | reverse complement strand
TCTCGCCGAAACAATCACTATCCATGGCGTCTTTATGGCAGTCTCCGGCATAGGTGTATTTTTAACCGGAGAAAGCGGCATTGGTAAGAGCGAACTTGCGCTGGAATTATTAAGCAGAGGACACCGGCTTATTGCAGACGATGCAGTTGCATTTTCACGCCCTGGCCCGGACACAATTGTTGGCAGCTGCCCACCAGCACTTCAGGACTTTCTCGAGGTCAGAGGACTGGGCGTGCTCAGTATTCGTTCCATTTTTGGCGATAGTGCAATCAAACCTTCAAAAAACCTACGCCTCATCGTCGAATTAAAACCACTTTCAGAAATTGATAATTCAAAGCTTGACAGGCTAAGGACCAAAACTGAATACAATGAAATACTTGGCGTTAAAATCCCGAAAGTCATCATCCCTGTCGCGCCGGGCCGCAACCTGGCGGTTATTATAGAAAGTGCCTCCCGTAACCAGATATTACTTGATAAAGGCTACGATGCGACTGCGGCGTTTATAAAACAACAAAAACAAATTATGAAACAAAATTCATCATGAAACTCTATATTGTAAGTGGTGTTTCAGGCTCGGGAAAAAGTACCGCGCTACATGTATTTGAAGACCTGGATTACTATTGTATCGATAATTTACCTGTTGTATTGCTACCCGCTTTCGCCGAGAAATGTACTTCCTCGTCCTTTCCGCAAAAAGCAGCCATCGGTATAGATGCGCGAAATGTACTTGAGGATATCCAGCATTTCCCACAATCACTGGAGAAATTAAAAAAATCAGGCATTTCATGTGAACTGCTATTTTTTACTGCTGATGACAATATCCTGATAAAACGCTTCTCAGAGACCCGGCGAAAACACCCTTTAACACAGGATGACGTGCCGCTTGCTGATGCAATTAAAAATGAACGCAAATTACTGGACCCTATTGCTGATTGTGCAGACTTGCTCGTTGATACCAGCCATTACAATATCTATCAATTACGTGACCTGGTAAAGAGCAGGGTGACAGACAAACCACCTAATACACTATCAATTCTGTTTCAATCTTTTGGTTTCAAGCACGGCGTACCCACAGATGCTGATTTTGTGTTCGATAGCAGATGCCTGCCAAACCCTTATTGGGAAGCAAATTTACGCAAACAGACTGGTCTGGACAAGGATGTTGCCGAGTTCCTGGTAAAAGAACCCTTAGTTAACAAATTGATCGATGATATTAAAGGCCTGCTGGACTTCTGGATACCACGCTATGAAGCTGATAACAGAAGTTACATAACAATCGCAATTGGTTGCACTGGCGGTCAACATAGATCAGTTTATATAGTTGAACAATTATCAAAATATTTTAATAAAGAAAATAAAAATATAATTACAAGACACAGGGAGTTGTTATGACCGCAGGACTATTAGTCATTGCTCACGATAAAATTGGTACTTCATTAGTTGACACAGCTATTGCGACAATTGGATCATGCCCCCTTAAGGTAAAATCACTCGAAGTATACAAAGACAGCAATACAGATGACACGCTTAACAAGGCAAAAGAACTTGTTAATGAACTTGACGATGGTGATGGCGTTTTAATACTAACCGATCTTTATGGTTCTACGCCGTGCAATGTTGCAACAAAAATTAAAACTGACAATAATTTTATTGTCGTTGCCGGTCTTAACTTGCCTATGTTAATGCGTACATTTAATTATTATTCACTAAATCTTGCCATGCTTTCTGACAAAGCACTCGACGGCGGCAAAAACGGCATTTTGATATGTAATCAAGTGCCCTGAGAATCAGGAAATATGGTGCAACAGGAAATTACAATCATTAACAAACTGGGATTACATGCCCGTGCAGCCGCTAAATTCGTTGCCCTCGCATCGAATTTCAAAAGTGAAATATTCCTGATCAAGGACACCAAGACCGTAAATGGTAAAAGCATCATGGGGATTATGATGCTCGCTGCAAGCAAAGGCACAACACTTCTGATAAAAATAAACGGTGATGATGAGAGCGATGCAATAGAGAAATTGACAGCACTTATCAATAACCGGTTTGATGAAAATGAATAACTAAGCTGCGGAAAACACCCGACTCACACTTTGATGAACGGGCCAACTGGGAAGCTATAAAACTATGACGCTTGCTTTGCACGGTACAGGTGTATCAAGGGGAATTGCGATTGGAACAGCCCACATCCTTGAAAGAGGAGAGCTGGAAATTCCGCAAAAGACCATACCTGCGTACTTGATTCAAGCAGAAATTTCCCGATACCAGTTTGCATTACAAGTTGCCAGCCAGCAATTACGGGTCATTCAGGACCATATTCCAAAGCATACACCAAAAGATATCGCTGCTTTTATCGACACACACCTGTTGATGATCGATGATCCTATGCTAAAAGAAGGCCCAATAAAGATCATTGAGCAAAAACAATGTAACGCCGAACACGCCCTCAAGACACAAGGTGATCAAATCATCGCAGTTTTCCTGGAAATGGACGACCCCTATTTGCGGACACGCAAAGATGATATTGAACATGTCGTAAACCGCATTCAGCGAATTTTGCTTAATCAACCAAGTGAAAAATCAAATATAATCGACAAGCTACGGGGGCAAATAATAATCGCAGATGACCTTAGCCCTGCTGATACCATATTAATGCAACATCATGATGTTGTCGCCATCATATCAGAACTGGGAGGCCCTACATCACATACCGCAATTCTTGCACGTAGCCTGAACATACCCGCGATTGTAGGCGCCAAACATGTTCGTCAATACATCAAGAATGGCGAGCGCATTATTATTGACAGCCTGGCCAATGTTATTATCGTTGACCCGGACAATAATATACTGGCGCATTATTATGAACACCAAAAATCGCTACTACGAAAACAGGCATCACTACATAATTTAAAATTAAAGCCTTCTAATACACAAGACAGAAAAAAAATTACTCTGTACGCCAATATTGAACTGCCTGAAGATCTTTCCGGTGTAAAAAAGGTGGCCGCCTCCGGCATCGGGTTATTCAGAACAGAATTCCTGTTCATGAATCGTAGTCAATTGCCAGATGAAAATGAACAATATCATGCATATCTTCGCGTAATTAAATCATTAAAAGGGCAGCCCGTCACAATAAGAACGCTTGATCTGGGCGCAGACAAAAATTTTCACACCAATTTAAATACAGACTTACCCGAGAAATGTTCCGCTCTGGGACTACGTGCTATTCGTTTGTGCCTTAAGGATCCTTCATTATTCAAACCACAATTACGCGCCATTTTACGCGCATCAGCACATGGACCCGTGAAACTGATGATCCCTATGATTTCTAATTTGCTTGAATGTCAACAAGTGCTGGAGTTGCTCGAAACCTGTAAACAGGAATTAAAAAAACGTCGCCTGAAGTTCGATAACAAGCTCCCTGTTGGCTGCATGATAGAAACACCCGCTGCTGCTCTAATGGCACAAACACTTGCAAACCACACAGATTTTTTGTCCATTGGCACTAATGATTTAATTCAATATACACTGGCAATCGATCGTATCGACAGTGAAGTAAGCTACCTCTATGACCCGTTACACCCTGCTGTACTGCGGTTGATTCAAAACACAATCAAAGCCGGAATCAAGGCCGGCATTCCGGTGTCCTTGTGCGGTGAAATGGCGGGGGAACCCTTCTACACCCGGCTACTCCTTGGCATGGGACTAAGAGAATTCAGCATGCACCCGTCAACACTTCTGGAAGTCAAAGAGAGGGTACGTTCAAGCAACACAAAAAAACTCACCACGCTCACTAATAAAATTCTCAAATGTGACACCTCAGATGAAGTGGCCACATACCTGCAAAAAATAAACTCACTTTAATTGAATTACCCCCCTGCGCCACTTAACTAGCACCTGAATTCAAAAAATTAATTTCGTTTGTGGTGATATGACTTTCCTCATGGAATGGTGCCTGATAAATCTATATACTTGCCTTT
>JAUWSG010000194.1 GCA_030610155.1 Gammaproteobacteria bacterium | reverse complement strand
TGATTGCATGTCCGTCCTGTTCCAGACAGAACTTTGATGTAATTGCAACTGTCAATGCTCTGGAGCAACGGCTGGAAGATATTCTCGAGCCTATGGACGTGGCGGTTATTGGTTGTGTTGTGAATGGCCCCGGCGAGGCGCGTGAAGCAAATATAGGTCTGGCAGGTGGCTCGCCCAATAACCTGTTATATGTAAGTGGCAAACCACATCACAAAGTAAAAAATGATGAGTTAGTCGATGAGTTGGAAAAAATGATTCGGGAACAGTTGGAAAACAAAAAAAATAATGAACAATCCGGTTCAGGTTCAGTTATTCCGGTCAAACTGGAAAAATCTGCAAATTAATCGGTCGACGTATTCAGAACCCAGGTTTAATAATAATGGCAAATGATATTCAAGCCATACGCGGCATGAAAGATCTGTTACCGGATCAAAGTCATGCCTGGCAGTATGTTGAAAATGTGTTTCGATCTGTAATGTCCTCTTATGGATATTCTGAAATACGAATGCCCATTGTAGAAAAAACCGAATTATTCAAGCGTTCTATCGGTGAAGTGACAGATATTGTCGAAAAAGAAATGTACACCTTTGAAGATCGTAATGGTGACAGTCTGACATTACGACCTGAGGGGACGGCATCCTGTGTGCGAGCCTGTCTGGAACACGGACTTCTGTATAATCAGACGCAACGATTATGGTACTCCGGGCCTATGTTCCGTCACGAACGACCGCAAAAGGGGCGCTATCGGCAGTTTCATCAGGTAGGTGTCGAAGCATTTGGAATGGCCGGGCCGGACATTGATGCCGAAATGATTCTATTATCGGCCAGGTTGTGGCAGGCGCTTGGGTTAAAGAGTGTTGTATTGCAGATTAACTCTCTGGGTACGCCTGAAACACGGGCCGTATATCGGACGCAATTGATAGAATATTTTACTAAAAATAGTGAACAACTTGATGAAGACAGCCAGCGGCGTCTGAATACCAATCCTCTGAGGATACTGGATAGCAAGAATCCCGCGATGCGTGAATTGATTAATGCTGCTCCCAATTTTTTTGATACGATTGACGAAGATTCCATGCGTCATTTTGATGAATTGAAACGTTATCTGGATGAAGCCGGCGTGGCTTATCAGGTAAACCCACGGTTGGTACGTGGCCTGGATTATTATACTAAAACGGTCTTTGAGTGGGTGACTGATAAGCTCGGTGCACAAGGAACGATTTGTGCTGGTGGTCGATTTGATGGTCTGGTGGCGCAACTCGGTGGTAAGGCGACGCCTGCGGTCGGGTTTGCCCTGGGCATTGAACGATTGCTTGCATTGCTGGAAGAAGATGGCCAGGAAAGTCCCGTTCAGGATGTACATGCTTATCTGGTTCTGGTGGGGGAGGAAGCCCGGCATAAAGGACTGCTATTGGCTGAAACATTACGTGAGAATACTCCTGGAATTCGTTTAATAACACATTGTGGTGAGGGCAGTATGAAATCACAGTTCAAACGAGCGGACAAGAGTGGCGCCCAGATAGTATTATTAATCGGGGAGCAGGAAATACAGGACAAGGTAGTCAGTGTGAAATTTTTACGTGAGGATGAACCGCAAATAACAATGACTCAGGAAGCCGTCATTGATTTTCTCAAGGCAAGGGTGATTAACCAGAGCCAGGCAAACATACTAATTTAGAAACATACTTAACAGCCATATTTAATAACCATACTTAACAACCAGGAGTAATATTGTGGACGTCTACACAACTGAAGAGCAACAAGTAGAAGCAATTAAAAAATGGTGGAAAAAAAATGGAATGTCTACGGTTGGTGCTGTCCTGATAGGAATCAGTATTGTCGTAGGTGGTCGTGTGTGGATGGACCAACAGAACAGCCATGCAGAAATCGCATCAGCTAAATACGACACAATGGTGAGTGCCTTGAATCAGGGTATGACTGATATCGCGTTGGATCAAAGTTCATCTCTGATCGGACAGTTTTCTGATACACCTTATGCAGCACTTGCGGCCTTGAGCAGCGCAAAAATCAAACTCGCACAGGGTGATTTGCTGGCCGCACGTACACATATCCAATGGGTACTGAATAAAACAGATAGTAATGAACTAAAGCAGATTGCACGTATACGGCTGGCAAGAATCATGTTGGGTGATGGTGATAACCAAGAGGCATTGGCGCTTTTGGGGCAAGTGGACTCGGGTTCATTCGTGGCTTCGTTTGAAGGTTTAAAGGGCGATATTTATCTGGCAATGGATCAGCCTGAAAAGGCGAAATCAGCATATAATCTTGCGTTAAATGCAGCAGGACCGGGCTCCGGTAATCAGGATTTGCTGAGAATGAAGCTTGATGATCTGGGTGGTGGAGACATTATGTCAGATGGCAATGTTGTAATAGTTAAATAGAGAATTAACAAGGCAATGAAAAAACAATCTCTTATTAATCTGGCCGTTCTAACAAGTATTTGGCTCATTGTGGCCGGGTGTTCTGATGTTGCAGAATACGTTGTCGGTGAAGATGATCTTAAGCCAACAGAGTTACATGTATTCAGACCGGCGTTGCCTGTTAAGCTGGTATGGAGCAGACAATTAAACGCAGTATCAGATAGATACGAGAACCGTCTGGATCCGGTTGAGATTGATGGTGTTATTTACCTGGCTGAGCCTGAAGGGCGGATTGTCGCGCATAATGCTGAAAATGGCCGTATGTTGTGGGAAATTTTACTGGAAACGGGTGTCACAGGTGGTGTAGGTAAAGCTAAAGGCGCGATACTGTTAGGTACTGAAGATGCAGAAGTGATCGCAATGGACCTTAAAGACGGCCATATAAAATGGACCGCGAAAGTATCCAGTGAGATTATGGCACCGCCGAAAATGAAAGATGATCTTGCTATTATTTATTCTGTAGATGGTGTTGTTACCGCTATTAATTCAGTTTCCGGTAAGCGGGTCTGGGTAAGTCACAACGCGGTGCCCTCATTGAGTTTATATGGTACAAGTGTCCCGCTAATAGCGGGTGAAATGGTTATTACGGGCCATGCCAATGGAAAACTGGTTGCTCTGGATATTCATAGCGGGAAAAAAATATGGGAAACGACAATCGCTGTTCCGCGCGGTCGATCTGAATTGGCACGTATTGTCGATCTTGATAGTGGTATGACATTGCTCAATGGTGTTATTTACGTGGCGAGTTATCAGGGACAACTGGCGGCCGTTGACCAGAAGAGCGGGCAGATTAACTGGGTCAGGGAATTGTCTTCCTATCAGGATATTGAGATAGCGGATTCACATATCTATATAATAGACATCAAGAGCCGGATCTGGGCATTGGATATTCAATCTGGCGCGACGTTATGGCGGCAGGATAAACTGAAGGGACGTTTCGTTACTTCGCCAGTTGTTCAGAATGAATACGTAATTGTCGGGGACTTTGACGGTTATGTTCACTGGTTAAGCCGGGAAGATGGTCATGTGTTAGCCCGACAAAACCTGGAGTTGGCCAATACGGCAGCCTATTCTTCTGGTCATGTTTACCTGGACGATGACAGTGAAGTGGGTGACATAGATTTCAAGGTGATTTCGGGCATACTCGCCAGGCCATTAGTCGTTGATAACATGGTGTATGTATCAGATAAGGGTGGTGTACTGGCTGCCTACCGGGTGGGTGAGGGCAGTAGATAACATCAGTATTATATTCAGGCTGGATAAAACATATTATCCAGTATTTTTTACTAATCATTCAATCAGTACACAAAATTTTCCATCATGCATCCAGTCATGGCCCTTGTTGGCCGCCCAAACGTTGGCAAATCAACTCTCTTTAATCGTTTAACCAAATCGCATAATGCATTGGTTGTTGATGAACCGGGTATTACCCGTGACCGTCTTTATGGGCCGGGCAAGGTGGGTGACAAGTCTTTTATTGTGATCGATACCGGGGGCTTGAGTGGCAATGATTTCAAGCTTGATACCCTGATGGCTGAGCAGGCGATGATTGCAATAGAAGAAGCCGACACTGTTCTGTTCATTGTCGATGGGCGTGACGGCTTAACGGCTACAGATGAAAATATTGCGGCTGAGCTGCGCCGTCATAATAAAAAAATATGCCTGGTTATCAATAAAACAGAAGGCGTTGACCTGGTAACCGCAAGTGCTGAATTTCATGCCCTGGGGTTTGCAGAAATGTATGCGACATCTGCAACGCATGGGCACGGTATCAGTTCACTGGTGGATGGTGTCTTGCAGGACTTTCCGGAAATTGACGAGGAAGAGGAGCAGGAAAAAAGAATCAAAGTAGGCATTATTGGTCGTCCTAATGTCGGGAAATCTACCCTGGTCAACCGTATGTTAGGCGAAGAGCGTGTGCTGGCCCTGGATATGCCGGGCACGACCCGCGACAGTATCTATATTCCGTTCGAGCGCGACGGTGAGAAATACACCTTGATCGATACGGCGGGTGTGAGACGGCGTAAAAATATCACCCAGGCCATCGAAAAATTCAGTATTGTTAAAACGCTCAAGGCCATTGATGAGTCTAATGTCGTGATTATGGTGCTTGACGCGCATCAGGATATTGGTCATCAGGATGCTACCTTGCTGGGGTATATTATTGAAAAAGGCCGTTCATTAATTATTGCGGTCAATAAATGGGACGGGCTGGATGCGGACAAGCGCGCGCTTATCAAGAGCGAGATTGATCGCAAACTTACCTTTGTCAGCTTTAGTGAAACTCATTTTATCTCCGCTTTACATGGTACCGGAGTAGGCGAGTTGTATGATTCAATATTACAAGCCTATCAATCTGCCACCAGGACGTTATCAACCAATGAATTGACTCAAATGCTGGAACACGCTGTCACAGTTCATCAGCCTCCATTAGTTCATGGTCGACGTATAAAATTACGCTATGCCCATCAGGGTGGCCGAAATCCACCTGTCATCGTTATACACGGTAACCAGGCTGACGCCGTTAATAAGACTTATCGCCGTTATCTTGAAAAAACATTTATTGATTTATTGAAATTAAAAGGCACACCATTACGCCTGGAGTTCAAGAAAGGAAAAAATCCTTTTGCAGAAAGTAAGTCCGACAAGCCGACAACTTCGCGAGAAGAAAAACGCAAACGCCAGTTGAAGCTTTCCAAAGGGCATGAAGCAGGTAAGAGCAGGGGAAAGGGTAAAGATAAAAGATAAAAGCTTATGTGCAGGTAAATTTTGAGGCTGGATTAAAAAATACAGCGGTAATTTACTTGTTGTTCTTTCAGGAAGGCATCGGCATTTTTACCTTGTAGCATG
>JAUWSG010000134.1 GCA_030610155.1 Gammaproteobacteria bacterium | reverse complement strand
CAAGCGCCACATGCGCCACTACCGCCGGCATTGGCAAAGACATTTTTGAAAACAAAACTTTTGTTCACGCCTTCCGTTTTATAATCAATTTCGACACCTTCCAGGAAACCAAGGGCGACGGAATCAATATAAATATTCAGGTTCTCTTTTTCTAATACACAGTCGTATGGGCTTGGCTGGTCTACAAAGGTCATGCCATAAGTCATGCCGCCACAACCCCCGCCGGATACAAAGATACGAATGCCGTTGATGTCCTCTTCGCTACTGGTGATGGCAATCAATTGCTCGACCGCTTCGGATGAGACGCTGATTTCATTAGTTAAACTAGTGTTGAATTGAGATTCGAGCATATCAAACTCCTGCTTTGTAAACATATTTCAATGACAGTGATTTTAACATGCTTCGGTGAGTCTTGTTAACCCGTATGTTTCACCGCAAAGGCGCAAAGGACGCAAAGTTTTTTATTAAAAGACCAGTATTCGTCTTTCTTTGCGCCTTTGCGGTGAAATGTTCTTTTATAGAATAGTCGGGTTAAGATTTGGCAAGTGTGTTTAGCTGGAGTAATTCATCGATAGATTTAAATAACTCTTCCCTGGTGATGGGTTTGGGCAGAAAGCCACTGGCACCGATACGCGTTCCCCAGAATTTTTCGGATGCCTGCTCGTTGCCGCTGATGATCACGATAGGAATATCTTTGGTTATTTCGTCACGCCGAATAATGCGCGTTGCCTGAAAACCATTAATGCCGGGCATCACCAGGTCCATTAAAATCAGGTCTGGTATATGCGCTTTTGCGAGGTCAACGCCAAGTTCGCCATTGAGTGCCGTTAATGTTTTAAAGCCTGCCTGCTCCAATATTTTCTTGAGTGAATGGAGTACCGTTCGGGAGTCGTCAACAATAAGAATGGTTGCGTCATACCCGTTTTCAGGCCGTTCATTTACACGACGTTCTTTTCCTGTCCGTGAGAAAATATTTTTGAATGAAAAATGGTTCATTTTTTCCCTGATCCATGACTTTGCTAATCATAACGATGTCTGGATATCGCCATGAGTACTGTCCGCTAAATGTCCATAGAATATTGATAACATTAAGAAACTACGTCTAAGCATAGACGCCATATAGAATATATCATCACAATTTGAAATATCTTTAGCTCAGGGGGCTGATATGCTAAAACAGTCGCTCTGAACTGACCGGTCCTGGATGAGCGCTTAAGCGCAATATCCAGGCAAAAAATATTGATATTGGAAGCCTCTGATCAAGCCTGAGCGGGTTTGATGGCTTAATCAGAGGCTTTCTCAGGCAAGGAATAGAGCGTATGGCGTGGTGGGGAAAATTAATTGGTGGTGCATTCGGCTTTATGCTGGGTGGGCCCCTGGGCGCACTGATCGGGGCGGCGCTGGGCCATAACCTGGACCGGGGGGTAGCAGGGTTTGCCGGCGGTGCGGTACTGGGTGCGGGTGAGACCGAGCGTGTTCAAACCGCCTTTTTTACCACCATTTTCTCTGTTATGGGGCATATGGCCAAAGCTGATGGCCGTGTGACGCATGAAGAGCTGAATATCGCCCGCAGCCTGATGTCACATATGCAGCTTTCTGAGGAGCAGAGAAAGGCTGCAATGAATTTGTTTGGTGAAGGCAAAAAAGCCGGTTTTCCACTTGATGAAGTGCTTGATCAGTTCAAACAGGAATGTCGCGGGCGGCGTAACCTGGTACAGATGTTTCTTGAGATGTTGATCTCAACGGCGCTGGCTGATGGTGTAATCCATACTGCGGAAAGGGACTTGTTGCAGTATATTTCCGAAAAACTGGGCTTTTCACGCGCCGTTTTTGAGCAGCTACTATCACTGATACAAGCGCAACAGCAATACGCCGGGTCGACGGCAAGTGGAAAAACACTCGCCGAGACTTTGAACGAAGCCTATGCCGTGCTGGGCGTATCTGAGTCAGCGGATGATGCCGAAGTGAAAAAAGCCTATAGAAGGCTGATGAATGAACATCATCCCGATAAACTGGTTTCCAAAGGCCTGCCGGAAGAAATGATGAAACTTGCGACAGAAAAAACGCAGGAAATCAAACAGGCTTATGAACAAATTAAAAAAGCGCGCGCGAATTAGTGTGAGCAAAGTACGGGTGACAGAAACTAAATATCGGTGTATATAGATATAGTTATATAGCTAGTGAATCAGTGTTGTTTGGTTAATACAAACATCAAGAACAAGGATGGATTCAATGAAAAACCTATCAAGTAAATCGTCTCAATCGCATATTCAAATTTTACAACGAACAGGTGCTGCGGCCGCATTGTGCCTGACGTTGGGGCTTAGCCAGACGGCATTTTCAGCAGGCGGTGGTTTAGTCACTGACGACCCGGAGTCGTTGACCGCTTCAGTCAGAACACAGCCTTATTCCCCTTATGCACAGCGCAACTTCCCTAACAGGCCACTTTGGGGTGATACGCATTTACACACGGCCATTTCTTTTGATGCCGGTGCGTTTGGTGCTCGTCTGCTGCCGCCAGATGCCTACCGTTTTGCCAAGGGTGAAGAGGTGGTTTCATCTACCGGCCAACCGGTCAGATTATCCCGCCCGCTTGATTTTCTGGTAGTCGCCGATCATTCGGACAACATGGGCTTCTTCCCCGAATTGCAAGCAGGTGCTCCTTATGTGATGGCCAATGAAAAGGGGCGCAGATGGAACGAAATGGTAAATGCGGGCGGTCAGAAAGCCGTAGAGGCTGCAGTAGAGATAATTACTGTTTTTTCTCAGGGAAAGTTTCCTAAAGACCTGGAGTCCTTGCCTGGCTCGAGTGTCTATCGATCAACCTGGGATAACATCATCAATGCTGCTGAAGAGGCAAATGACCCGGGTCGGTTTACGGCCTTTATTGGTTATGAGTGGACGTCCCTGGTTAAGGGCAATAATTTTCATCGTGTGGTGATGTACCGGGACGGTGCTAACCGTGCAAGCTTGCTGGAACCATTTACAGCCTCGGAACCACTGGGAAGTGCTAACCCTGTCGACCTGTGGAAGTGGATGGCTGCGTATGAGGCAAAAACGGCCGGACAGGTTTTGGCTATTGCGCATAACGGGAATATGAGTAACGGTGCTATGTTCCCGGAGAAAAAAGCTTTCGGTAAAAAAATTGACAAAAAATATGTCGAGACGCGTGCACGTTGGGAGCCGCTTTATGAGGTGACGCAGATCAAAGGGGACGGTGAAGCACACCCATTCCTGTCTAAAAATGATGAGTTTGCTGATTATGAGACCTGGGATATCGGCAATCTGGACCTGAGTGTGTTGAAAAAAAATGAAATGCTGAGATTTGAGTATGCTCGTTCAGGATTAAAAACAGGTTTACGCCTGGAAGATAAGTTGGGCACCAATCCCTATCAGTTTGGCATGATCGGTTCCACCGACAGCCATACCGCGTTAGCAACGGCAGAAGAGGATAACTTTTTTGGCAAACATTCCGGTGGGGAGCCAAACAAGGATCGCTACAAGCACCCCATGGCCAAGGTGGGAGATAATGAATACACAGGTTATGCGCCCGTTGCATCGGGTTGGGCCGCCGTGTGGGCTGAAGAAAACACCCGTGCCTCCATTTTTGATGCGATGAAACGCAAGGAAACTTATGCCACTACCGGTAGCCGTATGGTTGTGCGTTTCTTCGGTGGTTGGGAATTCGATAATAAAGATGCCAACAACAGACTGCCTGCTCGAGTAGGTTATGCCAAGGGTGTACCTATGGGAGGTAATCTGTCAGCGGCGCCAAAAGGAAAGAAGGCGCCAACATTCCTGGTGGCTGCGCTGAAGGATCCCATCGGGGCTAACCTGGATCGTATTCAGATTATCAAGGGTTGGGTGGATGCCAAAGGCAAGATGCATGAAAAGGTTTATGATGTCGTCTGGTCCGGTGATCGCAAGCCGGATGCCAAGGGTAAATTACCTTCTGTCGGTAACACCGTGGATGTTGCCAATGCCAACTGGAGCAATACCATCGGCACCACCGAACTTATCACTGTATGGAAGGATCCTGCTTTTGATGTGAAGCAAAATGCTTTTTATTATGTGAGGGTGATAGAGATTCCTACACCGCGTTGGACAGCCTATGAAGCCAAATACTTTAAGATAAAAATGCCGAAGGAAGTGCCAATGATCACGACGGAACGCGCTTATACTTCGCCGATCTGGTACAAGCCATAAAACTGATATATTCATAGTGTAAACATAATCAGGGTTCTGGATTTAAATACATGGACGAATACTCGGAGGTAATATGCCTGCAAAAAATAATCTGAATATGAAATATGTTTGTATCGTTTTCCTGGCAGGCTTGATAAGCGCCTGTGATCAACCAGAGCCAGCACAGCCGGTAAGCTCTCAGGATACGACAGACAAGCAGATAGAACTTGCACCGGGTTCGGATCGCGCTGATTCAACGAATGTCTATTTCGGGGATACTCACTTACACACCTCGTATTCACCCGATGCATTTTTAATGGGTAACCAAAGCGCAGATCCCGATACGGCGTATCGTTATGCCAGGGGATATCCTGTTGTGCACCCTTATCACAAGGCAAGAATACAAATAAATACGCCGCTCGACTTTCTGGTGGTTTCTGATCATGCTGAGTTTATGGGCGTCATTCCCAATATTCTGAATGATAATCCTGTCGTCGCTAACACAAAAACCGGTAAACGTTACAAAAAATTGTTTGCTGAAGGCAAGTCGATTGAAGTGTTTGGCGAGTTGATCGGGCAAATAAATAAAGTCATGCCGATTAATCCTGAGCTTGCTAACGAGACGGTGAGTCGCAGTGTATGGGGTGAAATCATGTCGGCGGCCGATCACCATAACGAACCCGGTAAATTCACTGCTTTTATGGGTTGGGAATGGAGTTCTACGCCGGGTGGTGCCAACCTGCATCGTGTGATTATTATGCGTGAAGGCAAGGAAAAGGGTGAGCAGTTTATTCCTTATTCGTCTCTGGATAGCGACAAGCCTGAAGATTTGTGGGCGTGGCTGGATAATACGAGTGGTAAAGTCGGTGCCAACTTTCTTGCTATTCCGCATAACTCCAATATCAGTCAGGGTTTGATGTTTGCTTTGCAAGATAGCGAAGGAAAGTTAATTACCAAAGAATATGCCGAGACAAGGATGAAATACGAACCTATCGTGGAGATGACCCAAATCAAGGGTGATTCCGAAACGCACCCTAAACTTTCGCCTACCGATGAATTTGCTGATTATGAAACCTATGATCATTTAATTTCAGTGGAAGGGGCAGAAGCGAGAAATTTATTCGGTGGTGGTTTTCTCGGTGAGCTGAGTGAAAAAGATCGGGAATTAGTAATGAAAAATATGCAGCATGTTGCCAAGGCCGGTGATTATGCCCGCAGTGCACTCAAGCGCGGCCTGGCCATTGAAGACCGTATTGGCACCAACCCTTATAAATTTGGCATGATTGGTTCCACGGATTCGCATACGGCTATGGCCTCTGCTGAAGAAAATAACTTCCACGGTAAAATGGCGATTGACTCGACTCCAGGCACAAAGTCCAAAGATGTGATTCCGGGGACCCCCGGCTGGGATATGGGTGCAGCGGGTTTAGTTGCGATATATGCCGAGCAAAATACGCGTGCCTCCCTGTTTGACGGCATGAAACGTAAAGAGGTGTATGCGACCACCGGCACACGCATTGCATTGCGTTTCTTTGGTGGCTGGGAGTATTCGCCCGGTGATGTCAGTGCCAGTGATATGGTCAGCATCGGTTATCAGAAGGGTGTACCCATGGGGGCTGACCTGAGTCAGGCGCCTGCCGGTAAAGCGCCATCATTCATGATTTCAGCAATCAAAGACCCCGTCGATGCGAACCTGGATCGCATTCAGGTAGTGAAAGGCTGGCTGGATAAGGAAGGTAAACCATTGGAAAAGGTTTTTGACGTTGCTCTGGCCGATGGTCGAACCGTCGGGGCCGATGGCAAGGTTGCACTGGTAGGCAATACTGTAGACCTTAAAACCGGACACTACACCAACACCATCGGGGATGCACAACTGGCAACGGTATGGGTAGATCCGGAATTCGATGCCAGTGTCCGTGCATTCTATTATGTGCGTGTGTTACAGATCCCCACACCACGCCACACTTTGTACGATACGATTGCATTAGGGTTAGATCCAAAAGAAAGTGGAAGACCCTCGACGATTCAGGAACGCGCGTACAGTTCACCGATCTGGTATACGCCAAACATGTAATGCGGAGATAATATTTGTTGAATAAGTGGTTACGCGAGCCCTTGGTGCATTTTTTGCTGATCGGCGGCGCGCTCTTTCTCCTTTATGGCCTGCAGAATGAAGGGTTTGTCGAGCAAAGCAATCGGATCGTCATCAGCGAAGCCGAGCTTGATCGCCTGATCACCCTTTGGGGTAAAAAACGCCAACGTCCACCGACACAGTTTGAGCTGGAGGGGCTGATCGAACAGCAGATTCGAGAGGAAGTGCTGTACCGTGAGGCACGGGCGATGGGGCTGGACCAGAACGACAGCATCGTACGCCGCCGGTTAGCGCAGAAAGTGGAGTTCATCTTTGCAGACCTTGTTTCGCAAGCCGAGCCGACTGACACCGATCTGGCTGACTATCTTGCTACGCATGCCGATCTCTTTGAGGTGCCTGGTCGTATCAGTTTTGTGCAGGTTTATCTGAGCACGGATAAACGTGGTGCGCGTGTGGAGGAGGATGCCTCTCGCCTGCTGGCTGATTTGCTAAAGGCGAGTCCTGATGCGGATATCATGATGGCCGGTGACCGGTTTATGTTTGGTCAGCAATACAAGCAACAAACAGAGCATGATGTGTCCCGGTTGTTTGGCAAGGATTTCGCAAACAAATTGTTTAACCTGCCGGTTGGTCATTGGCAGGGCCCCGTCCTGTCCGGCTATGGCTTGCACCTGGTTCGAATAGACAATAAGACTGATGCACGCCAGCCGGAACTGGATGCAGTGCGGGACAAGGTGCATAACGAATGGCTTGCTCGACAGCGTCGTGTTGCGGATGAGGCTTTTTATCAAAGTTTGCGTCAACGATACGAAATTATCATAGAAAACGTCAAAACAAAAAATGCTATTGCGAGTGTGGAAAAATGATGCGACGGGTTGTTATCGGCTGCATCTTATTCTGGTTCGCGGCATTATCGGTTGCGGACGAGGTTCGCCCCGGTTATCTGGAGCTAAAAGAAAGCGGTCACAATGTTTTTTCCGTGGTATGGAAAGTGCCGGCTAAAGGCGATAAAAAATTAAGTCTGAAGGCGCAGCTACCGGATAATTGTAAAGATAAAACCCAGGCTAATGCACAACTGATCAATGGTGCTTATATACAACGCTGGATCATAGTGTGTGATGGTGGTTTGGTGGAAAAAACCATTTCTATTGCAGGCCTGGATGCAACTAATACCGATGTATTGTTGCGCCTGGAATTTATTGATGGCACTTCACAGTCCGTATTGCTTACGCCCGCTAAACGCTCATTCCTGATTCCGGCCGAAGCCTCCTCGCTGCAAATTATGGGTACTTATACGTGGCTGGGAATTACGCATATCCTGCTGGGTGTAGACCATCTATTGTTTGTGTTTGCTTTGCTCCTCATCGTCAGTAACATGCGTCGGCTGCTCTGGACCATTACCGCCTTTACCGTTGCGCACAGCATTACCCTGGCAGGTGCGACTTTGGGTTTTGTGCATGTCCCGCAACAACCAGTAGAAGCTGTTATTGCGTTAAGTATCCTGTTTCTGGCGATGGAAATTGTGCATACAAAGCGCGGGCGACCGGGTGTTGCTGCAAGATGGCCCTGGCTGGTCGCGTTTATTTTCGGGCTGTTGCATGGATTTGGTTTTGCCGGCGCGCTGGCCGAAGTAGGATTGCCACAGCAAGCCATTCCGTTGGCATTGGTTTTTTTCAACCTTGGCGTGGAGCTGGGGCAGTTGTTCTTCGTTGTAACGGTTGTTTTGCTTGGCTGGGTGTTGCATCAGTTGCAACAGCCAAAACTAATGGACCGGGCCGAAACGGTCGCGATCTATTCTATAGGTAGTCTGGCAACGTTCTGGTTGTTTGAGCGGATCAGTATGTTTTAGCGTTTGAAGAGGTTTGCAAGGTAGCGGTTGAAGTGGTTTGCAAGGTTTGCGGAGTTGTGGATCGTAAAAAATCCAGGGCCTTGTTACGATCAATTATTGTATATAAACTGCGAATAAAGCACAATAAGTAAGTTTTTGTTATTT
>JAUWSG010000139.1 GCA_030610155.1 Gammaproteobacteria bacterium | reverse complement strand
TTCACCCCAGAATGGAAAACTCAGACCAATGGCAACCAGCAATACCGCCACAATAACAGCAAAAAACCAGGGTGGCACTCGTTCCTGTGATTCCGGAATACTTTCTACCATCTCCCAGTCTTCCAGACCACGTTTTTCCCTGCGTTCCTCATCAGAAGCATATCCAAAGTTGTTTTCCGGTAGTTCGCCCCACTTTGTATCATCCGCTGATAAACCCTCGACTTTTACTCCTTCGGACTTGCCTGTCGCGTTTTCACCTGATGTCTTTTGATCATCTGCCATTTTTAACTCCGCTCTACGAAATGCTGAACTCGAAAAGAATCATGCCACCCATCCATTGATTTGACACTCACTGTCACTGCATGTAAACCACTTGATAGTCCGTCACCAATACGTAATTCAATATCAATCCTGCCCACTGACTCAAATACAACTTCCGACTTTGTTAAACTGTAACTGCCAACAGGCAGGCCTTCTACACTGATTGACAAGCTGGCCGGATGATAGAGTTTATTGTAGATGGCAACACGGTAATTTTGTATTCCGTGCGATTTAGTTGTGTCTGCCCGATATACTGCCAGGTGATAACGTTCATAGTTATAGATGCCCGACAAAAACATTACCAACGCAAAAAATGCAAATGGTGCAGTCCACTTCATACGTGTTGATAGCGAACCGAGGTTGACGCGAAAAAAAGAACGTTTTCTTACATCCTGCCTACCCACCTCAAAACGTAACAGACCGGTCTCGCCTTTTTTGGCGTGTAGATTATTACACGCCGTCACACATTCACCGCAGTTTATACAGGTATCGTAAATATCTGTGCGACGGGGATCCAGATCGATAAAACAGGCTGTCACACAGTAATTACATTTTTCACACTCACTGGATCTGGACGCATCGTAGGCGAGATGCAAGGTTTGTTTTGTTTTAAAACCATGCTGCCAGATTTTATAGACACACATAAAACGACAAAAAAAATGCCGGATAAAAGTAATATCTACAAAGATCACCAGAACAAAAATAAAGTAGATGTAATGTAATGACGCGGCCAGGCGTTCATCATCCTGAAAGCTGACAAATGACCAGATCACATCGAGCGGATAGAAGTAAAACAATGGGATCAACGCAAATGCCATCGACGTTGCCATCAATAACACACCCAGCACTAACCAATAACCCCATTTATTTTTTTTACTGGCGACTTTCATTTTCTCGCCATTGAGGGCCACTTCAGCTCGCTTACCCAGCAACTTACGGGTCAGGTAATTGGCCCACTCCGACACACTGTTTTGTGGACATGACCAGCCGCAAAAAGAGGTCCCCAGTGTTGAATACATAACAACAAGTCCACTCGCTGACAGCATCCAGAAACCAAACACCAGAAAAAAATCAGACCACCATATTTGTCGATCAAGAATAACAAAGGCACCGGCAACCACATCAATACGAAACAGACCGGTCGCAGGCACTAGCACGGCAATCAGGATCGTTGCCATTTGCAAGGCGCGACGTTGCCAGTGTAACTTGTAACTTACTTTGGGTTGTACAACGGTGACCGGAATTTTACTAATGGAATCAGTGCTACTCATGGCAGGCAGATTAGCATATTTCGCCTTTTTTTTCACTTATCTACAACATAAGTTTCAAAGACTTAGGAAGACTTACGAAAAACAATGTTGAGTGGATCAATCGCCTTTAATCTTGTTTTATATCGCAGGGCTGCTTGTGTGTTTCCGGCTTTTTCTTCCAGCTGCCACATCGCCAGTAATGCCTGCGGATGGTCATCACGCACCTTTAAAATAGCCTGTAAGGCATCACGCTCATTCATGCTCTGTTTATTCAATTCCAGGCTGGCATACATGCGGTCTGCCAACACAAACCCAACCCAGCGGTCCTGCCTGTTTGCCTGATAAGCCAGCTTGAAGAGTCGCATTTCTTCACTGGCATTATCATTAAACAGTGCCAACCAGGCCCGGTACGCCAATTCTGTCGCGATATAACTTCTCTCAAATTCGCTGAAAGACTTTTCCGGTATTGCCAACTGCGTTGCTGCAGTATTCAAATGCGGACGGACAGACAACAAATATGACAACATTTTTACCAGACTAAAATCCTCATGATATCTTATCCTGGGAAGATGAAATTCAATTTGCGGCCGCCATTCATCCTGAATCAAGCCGTCATTGTCGACTTGAATTTCACCCCAAAAACGTCCCAACCAGGTCCAGCCACCTTCGCCACCTGTCAGGCTTTTCAAATCATCCGCTGCGAGCTGCCCCAGATGCTTCATGATTTTATCGGCATTGATTTCATTGCCACGTATGCCAACAAGTGCAATGCGAAATGCATCAACAAACAAAACCGAATTTTTAAAAACCCGCTTAAAAGTGCGCAGCACTATATTTAATGATTCAATATCAAACTGGTTCAAGGCCACCCACTGAACAAATACTCCGTCTTCATTCAGGTGATCATAAACTCTTTGAAATTGCTGGGTTGATAATAATGTACTGCGACCGACCAGGTCAGGATGAAACAAGTCCCCGACGATAACATCAAATTTATCCGGATTATTGATAAGGAAACGCTTTGCATCATCATGTACGACATGCATTTGTTCGGCGATATCATTATTTACCGTATTAAAAAATGTTTTTGATGCCGTAATCGCTCCGCGTGAAATTTCCACCGCAGTCCGCTGCAGCGCCGGAATGCCAAGGGAACCTGCAGCCGATATGCCCGTACCCAACCCTAAAAACAATATTGACTTCGGGTCAGGGTGAAGCACTACTGGCAACCGCGCCTGATTTTTTTGCACGGCAACAGAAGCCGGATCTGTTGAGGCGTCCATTCTTTGCAAATCAGATAACAACATGCGTTGCCCATCATTTTTCTCAACGACATGGGTTATTGATAACGCGTCCTCGAACAAATAAATGTCCCTGCTATTCGCATAGGTGGAAGGTTGCAGGTTTGCTACCGACGGCATGTTTAATACCGGCACTGCTGCGGCAATTAATAAAATCAAAAATGACCATGCCTTACGGTTTTCACTCCAGGCCATTCCAAGGACGAAACACAACAATGCCGCCACACATAATGTTGCCATCGTTCCAATCACAGGAATCATAACAAAACCGGCCAACAAGGCACCGAGAGCAGCGCCTACTGAATTTGCACCATACAGCCAGGCACCACCGCTGTGATCAACCGCCAGCTTTGCGTTTAATAAGGGCAACCAGGCACCGAATACCAGCGTCACAGGAAATGTTATGGCGGCAATGATGCCTCCATGGACCAATAAAGCGTCTGCGAAAGAATAAAATTCGACCTTATCCAGCCAGGCTGAGATAAAAGGCAATAACCAGAGAGACAAGATGCTAAATCCGCTTGCCAGCACCGGCATCAATGTAAACCATTTTTCACCTTTAAGATGCCTCGCTATCAAACTCCCGACACCGACACCGGTTAGAAATACGGCCAGGATTATTGCAATCACATATTCTGTGCGCAAAAATACCATCCCGAACAGTCGCGTCCAGCCGATTTCCAGCATTAATGCGACCGCACCAATGCCCGCGTAAATTGTTAGTGTACGCAGGTTAAATTTATGCGCTTCAGTTTGCGAAGGCGGGTCAGCTGTTTCCTTTTTACGGTACTTATAGGCAAGAATGATTGCCGTAACACCGAGCAACAAGCTGGTAAAAACAACCAGTCGTAACGATGTCAGCCAGCCGAATGCCGGCAACAGGATTAATGGTAGCAATGCGCCCGTCGCCCCACCTACAGTGTTGACGCCATAAATTTTACCTAATGAAATTGGTGTATGGCGTATTACATTTAGAATGACTGGAAAACCCAGCCCCATCAGAAACGCTGGAACAAACAGAATACAGGTTGCCGCGCCCAGATAAATTGTATACCAGAGAAAAACGCTGGAGTTGACGAATAATCCACTCAGAAACGGGTCGATCGAACTGAATACGGAGGGTACAACAAGTGAAAACAAACCAATGATAATTTCCAGTATACCGAAATAAAGCAATGGCATAACAAAATTTCTGGCAAGCCTGGCTCCAAACAAACTGCCTGCACCCAGCCCTGCCATGAAAGCAACCACTGTAATCACAGCCGCAAAGATACTCACGCCAAACTGGACTGCCAGTAGTTTCACCCACAACACTTCATATGCCAGACTGGTCATCCCTGACAAAAAATAAAGTGTGATCAAGATCCAAACGTTGATATGGTTTTTATTTTGCATCTAATAAACCCAAACAGCCATTTTGATCTTATCCAGTCAGCCTGTGGCTTAATATTAATAACAGGATCGAGAAGTTGAGTCGAAGCTTGATCAGAAGAGTAATTAAAAAGGGAAAAACCAGACCATTCCCACGATGGCATGGCCAAGCGCCAGCGTCAAGGACAGCCCGGCGCATATCATGTGCGCAACAAATACCTGCTTTCCAAATACAACCATTGCAATACCCAACGCAACAGTCAATATAATCAGAATCAGCAATGGCACCCCCATGACGAACATGACCAGACGTTTTCTTTCATCCGGTATTGATACAATCTCACTGGGTGCCGAACGATCCTGATTAAAGCCTTTTAAAACCTGACTGGAATTTTCGCCAGAAGCTTCTTCAGGGGCCGCATTATCAGCATACGCGCTTGCAGATATAAAAATGGTAGCGAAAAGCGCCGCCACCAAAAACATAAAAAGCTTAAATCCTGACCTCGAACTATACGCAGCACTATTTATTATTTTCATTCTCAGTTTCACTTTTTTTACCTGCAAAATACCAGTGTAAAATGACAGATAGAAGAAATGGAGACATTACAATACATAATAAAAACAGAAAAATGACCCATGGTGTCTCGATTGTGACATGCATAAAGCGATAGCTGTCTACCGCAAGTGCAGTTTGCGAATATAATACTGTCAATAATATAAATACTGTTGCTACTCTATTCATACATTTCTCTCGTCATCAGGTTTTGTCTTTTACGCATCTAAATCCGTAGAAATCGGATGCATAATGAGGTAATGAAAAATTTCTGTGATAGGTGGATGTTGAAAAAGGATCACTCTTCCAGGACCCCCCACGCCGTACCTTATAGGTCACGCCTTCAACGGGCACCAAATCTGCCACGTTCATAGCCTTGTCCTTCTGGCTGGTTGCCATCACGACTTTTGGCTGAAATACGTCTGCTAGCGCAGTAGAACCTTCGTAGGGCGCAAAGTCACTTTCTGTCCATTCACTGACATTACCCGCCAAATCAAACACACCATAAGGACTGATACCTGCGGAATATGACATCACTCTCGTGGTTGAACCTACATGGTAATAGGTATTCAGCTTTTCAGCATCCATATTGTTACCCCAGGGCCAACGCCTGTCATCATAACCCCGCGCGGCTTTTTCCCATTCAGCCTCTGTTGGCAACCTCTTGCCTCTCCAGCCACAATAGTCCTTTGCATCAAACCAGGTCACCATGGTCACCGGGTGTAATAGTTTTTTATCCGGGATCTTGCCATTTACCCAATCCAGAGGCGGTCGATGATTGGTATCTGCAAGAAACTTTGCGAACTGTACATTCGTGACCGGATATTTATCTATATAAAAAGCTTTAAGATAGCGCTGATGTTTGGGCTGGTCATGTGGGTCTGCATTCTGGGCATTTGTACCCATAAAAAAATTTCCCTCGGGAATTAATACCAGTTTGCTTATTTCACTCCATTTTCCGGCCGGCACCAGGGCATCAACTTGTCCCATTGAAAGGGTTTCAACGGGTGTTTCATTCTTTTCATGCTGCTCATGTGCCAGGATATCTTCGCCTGCGGCTCTGATATGTTTATCCATGTCTTTTATATTATACGTTACCCGATCGCGCATATCGGCCATTCTATTTGACCCCAATTTGACGACATGCGCAGCACCAAACACCATCGCAGCTGTGATACAGGTAATGAGTGTTGCCAACAGAAAACGTTTTCTTTTGGCTCGCGCCGAAGAACTCAGTTTGCGTTGACGGTATTTACTTTGAATGGACATAAATAGAAGAAATTATACGTATAGTTGACAACAAAGCCGTTACAATTGTTGTTTCCTGGCCTGCTCTTCGTCCTCTTTATCATAGGCCTTGAAAAATATCTCTCCCATGACGCCTCCGGCCGCGCTGCACTCGATTGCCAGAATGACAAAAAATCCCCACCATGCCATTGGCATTAACTGCGCACCTGCAGGAATATCTATCAAATACACGGATTCATAATAAGAAAGCGATAACACAATAAGCGGCGGAAAGTGTGCCAGCCATTTACCACCGAAACCGAATATATAAGAAACAAGTATCCCGACAAGGGCCGGTAAAATAAAAATTGCCAGAAACCATAAAAAATTAAACGTCTCCAGACCGTAAAACAATTCAACCCGTATACCTAAAACCTTGTTACCTACATAATTGAGCAAACAGCCTGCCATTATAGCCAGAGTCCCCAGGGCTATTCGTGGTTCCCGGTGTCCACGCGGCAAGGTTTTCATGGCTGATATTTTTTTCCGGTTAATTTTTCATATTCTCTTTTTTTAGTCTCTTCAAGATACCAGTCTTCCACTTTAAGGCTCGCCAGATATTGCGCAAGAACCTTCCTGTCAGATTCTGGTAAGTGAGCATATGAAGGCATCTGAAACTGTTTTTTCAAACGACTGGGCAATATTACTTTAGGGTCTGGCGCCGACAAATACTCATAAAGCCACTTTTCAGATCGAATCTCACCAATTCCATCCAGCGGAGGCGACGGTACAGTTTGCATGATATCGCGAATAGACCAGAGCGTATGACAACTCTTACAATTATTTTTTTTATAAATACTCAGCGCTTTTTGAGCCAGTTCATGCGTAGACGTGGTGTAATAGGGTATACCCTTATCATCTGAGACATCAAAGTGACCAAGCCATGCTTTTATAATGATGATCAGTGCAATCACAACACCAATAATCATAAATATTTTCTTTTCTCCCTTTTTCATAAATAATTTCTGACTAGCCTGTTTTTTTCAGTCGTTCTTCTTTTTCAAGCCGCAGCGCTTCCGTTCTTTTTTCTTCCTGCTCCTTGTTGACCCGCATCGCCTTCTCATATTCTTCAGGCGTCATTTTATCCTTGTCATTTTTATCAAACACAACATACTTTATATCTTCATCAAATTGATCATTTTTAGCGGCCCAACGTATAGCAAAAATTGCCGCGATGACGATCATCATGCCAGATACCAACCAGAGATAAATTGTCCATCCATCTTCCAAAGACCGTAAATATTCACCCATAATAAAACCTCCTAAAAAAGAAAACCATCCAGAAGCTGTGTGGCCCCCAGAGCAATTGCGGAAACAACACCAAAAAAGATCCACACCAGTAAAAACCATTCACCTTTTTTGATTTTTGATTTTTTGTCCGTCGTCATAAAATAATAAGCGACGCTGAGGAACACCAGAATTCCGATAATAAGGAAAATAAAAATACCGATGTTATAGCTATGGTCTCGCATAGCATCGAGACTCAGGTCTACCCCAAAGGGACGTTCAATATTCTTATCCAGCTTTTCTGAAACTGAAAATAACAAGTGATTCCAATCAAACATAAAAAATACATTACCGGCCTAAAATTAGACCTTAAAAGAGTAAAAAGATCCCGGTAGAAACAATTATTTTACCAGTTTTTGGGGAATTTAGCCTCTCAAACTGACTTTTCGAGCAGCTAATATACAGGGGAAAGCGTTAAATACGAAGATTTATCTCTCTAATAACACAGTATGCCGACTATCATAATCCCGAAAGCAAAAAGAGCTATGCCAATAATGACATAGCTCCCTGCTAATATAACCTGACTAACTTTGTGCTATTTTGAATATGTATCTATACCAGGTTTATCCTGATCCGTTTCATCAACCATAAAGCTGTAAATGAACGGAAATGTATAAACGACAAGTATCCAGATTAACATTGCCAGTGGACCATTATCTAAATCAATCATAATAAAACTCCCCTAAAACTGTTTTGTTATCAAAGCAAATTATTCTAG
>JAUWSG010000102.1 GCA_030610155.1 Gammaproteobacteria bacterium | reverse complement strand
CGCGCGGTTGTCGAGATCTATATAACTTAGAATGATGTTATCCGTGATAACGGCTGGATGATCTTCTTTACCTCTTGTTACAAATTTATCGCAGCGCTGCTCGAAAAGATTATCAAGTCGCTCGCCCCTGATCCAGCGAATATCGTTATCGTAGTTCTTGCAAGTCAGTACGGCTGTATCTTGATTAATTCGGTTTGGCACGCAATGGGCGTTATGAGCGAATGGAGGTAAAGTATTCATACAAACAAAGCGGAATCCTTGTGACGGCCAACAAACGGGTGAGCACTGAATTCACTAGAAAGTTCATAAATATCAATATCTTTCACCTTGCATATAGCGGCCAACTGCGAAATACAGGTTTAACTAAAGCGCATAAATCGTCACGATTCAGCGAGTTGCGCTGTTTGGGCGGTTTGACGATTTGGGCACTCGCCATAAGTCAATCGAGGTTTGGTAATTGGTAAACTCAGGCAATTCTGTACCGAATTCCTCGCTGCAGGCTGTTTCCAAAATATCGAGGCCTTCTTCCCATTCGACGTTACTAATAGTGAGCGGCATCATGCACTTGATCACTTCGTCTAAAGGTCCACTTCGCTCTATGATTAACCCATGTTTAAAGGCACGCTCGGTCACTGCTGCCGCGCGCTTTGGATCTGCACAACACACGCCCTGCATCATTCCTCGGCCGCGAACCTCTGTGAGGTGCAAAGGAAAGCGGTCGACCAATTGCTGTAAGCGGGCGCCTAGCTGCTCACCTTTCATTTGGACGCTGTCAGCAAAATCAGTCGTTCTCCAGTAGTGTTTCAGCATTGCGGTGGCGGTAACAAATGCATGGTTGTTTCCCCGGAAGGTACCATTATGTTCCCCTGGCTTCCATTGATCCACAGACCGCTGGAGTAGCACTACTGCAAACGGTAGACCGTAGCCGGAAAGAGACTTGGACAAAGTGACAATATCCGGTTGCAGCCCGGCTGCCTCAAAACTGAAAAATGTACCAGTGCGACCGCAGCCTGCCTGAATGTCGTCCACAATGAGCAGGATCTTTTTATTGCGACACAGTGTCTGTAGTTGTTGAAGCCAATCATTACTAGCTACGTTAAGGCCGCCCTCACCTTGAACCGTCTCCACAATTACTGCAGCCGGAGTATCTATGCCGCTCGAAGGATCGGACAGCATTCGATCAAGATAGTCGATTGTATTTACGTCATCACCGAAATAGCCGTCGAAAGGCATGGCAGTCGTACCGTGAAGTGGAACGCCGGCGGCACGACGATAATAGCTGTTACCAGTGGCCGCTAGAGCACCCGTAGTTACACCATGGAAACTATTCGTAAAGCAAATTACATTGGTGCGCCCGGTAACTTTTCGTGCAATCTTAAGCGCCGCTTCTACTGCATTGGCGCCCGTGGGTCCAGTAAACTGAACCACATAATCAAGACCACGCGGCTTGAATATGATGTCTTGCATCGCTTCCAGAAACTGTTGCTTTGCTTCCGTGTGCAGATCAAGACTATGAGTGATCCCGTCCTGCGTAATATGTTCGATTAATGCACGTTTGAGTACTGGATTATTATGCCCATAGTTTAGTGATCCCGCACCCGCCAGAAAATCCAGGTACCGACGACCACTCACATCCCACAATTGGGCACCCTGTGCAGTTTTTAATATGCACGGAAACGCGCGTGCGTAGGATTGAACTTTCGATTCAAGATGTAGAAAAATATTCCTGTTATTCATAGCATTATATCCTTATTTTTTAGAGTTATAAATGCCGGCCAATCTAATAATTTGGCATTATAAGATTACGCTAATCTTGGAACAGATATGTTACTAACTAAACAACGTAGGCGTGGTTATAGATGTGCATCAGAGGAACAGAAACGGTAAGAATGTCTGCATTGCCATGTAGCGTCGGGATCGGCTGAAAGGCTTTGGCAACTGATGGTCAAAATACGGCTCGGCCCGTCAACCATAACCCGGCATGTGTTCACACCGGAATCTTCTTTATCATGTGCAAGCACTCGATGACTTATGCATTCTGCACTGCGCTGGTGGAATGCACTCGCTGCATTCCTCTCCGTTGTTTTTGTTGTTTGTAAAAAAAGTATAGTTCAGGAAGTTAGATGTTGCCAAGAAATATGGTGAGATTATCAGACAACCACTTTTACATAAGTCAGTAATGCCAGGGACATCACTTCATCAATCTTGATGGCCTGGCGATAACGGATGCCGCCTTTAGTAGAACCCGGGTATCAACGTAACGACAGCACAAGGCTTTAATGGGGCGGCGAGCCCGGTCATCTATACGGACTACCATGGGAAGTTTAAGTTTTTGTAGTACATATGGATCGATGCTTAGATATTCTGCTGCCATAACCAAGCGTTCGCGAGCCTGATCGAGTAACTTAGTAGTTAAGACCACTTTATCCAGCATACTTTGTCCTGAGGATGTGCAGGGAACTTCAGAATTAATCATGAGTTTAGTAAATATAGGTAGTTAATCCGTGATTATCAAACGACCTGTTAAGAGTGACGGCTGATTCGGACGTTTCATGACCACACAATGCCCATGGATCTTAGTAAGAGAGGTCCTCTTTTGCTCAAATAGATAACGGCGCCATATTTTAGTTTTTCTCAGGGTGATCATGACATTTCAAAATTTGTTACCCAACGATAGGACGATAGAGAGTTATAACCATGTCTGGATTTGACGCAAGTCAACGCAATTTTTAGCCAACCGGTTTAGACTATTTAGATTCGCGCTAAATTGAGGAGGTATTATGTCATTTGCAATGTTGAATCTCATTTTACTATTCGGTTTTTTAGGCATTTTAATTTTTGTAATCGTTTTTATTCAACGCCTTATTGACAGTCAAAAGGTACTACAGCAACAGGCGGTACTGCGCGAGCAAGTCCTCCAGCTTCGTTTATATAAAATGCTGATATATCTGGGTGTTGATTTTAAGAGATATATTAGTGTTATGCCTGGAGATACAATTTTGAAGCATGTGTCAAATTGTAGTGCGTGCCCTAACATTACTACGTGTGACAGGTGTTTGTTTAACGGGAAAGTAATAAGTGATATGGATTTTTGCCCAAATTATCAGCCGCTTATCAGCTGCAGCCGCAAGCTGGCGCAAGTGAGTTGAACGCATATTCAGGTTCAGCCCGGATGCCCTGGTTTATCTAAAAATGGTATTGCACATACAAAGTATTATAGTTACTTCCGCCTTTGATACGGCCAAATGCGGATGATTTTTCAAAAACTGCCGACCGATGATGTAAGCTATATCCTACCCACCAATTATGCAAAGATTTTGAATTGAATAAATCACCTAACTCTATATCCGCTGAGAAGTCCCAATAATTCATTAATTTACTGGGCCGAAATCCTTTTTCATCCATTTCTTGTTGTTCAATGAAACTGATTTTGCTGGTATACGATAAGCCCGTCGCAATACCGGGACGCCATGTAGTAGGCCATTTGACGGTATAATATCCTTTGATTGCCAGGACATATTCTGCAAAGCGTGGTTGTACTTCTGATTTATGGTGAGCAATAAGCCCAGGCGTAAAATAGATGGAAAATGGCACGCCAAACAGTGAGTCGGCAACCGGTATTCCATAAAATACAGATGTTAATTGGTTGTTAAATTCATCGGACTCTATATCAAATTTAAATATATCTCCAATATTTGATGGTGTGGCCCAGCCATGCGCAATACGAAGATATTGTCTGGATTTTAATGTCCGGGGGTTTTTCTTTTTCTTATCATCAAAATAGCCAAAGCCAATATAAATTTCATTTTGTGTGGGCGAGGAAACGGTGGATGCCTGGTAAGTATCTTTATCAAATCGGGTTATTGCCAGGCGACCTAACACATATAAATTGTTGGCAATATGATATCGCACAGTACTACCCAGTGTGAGGTCGAATGCACTGCCAGGTGATGCACTGTTAGCAGGATCGACCAGGCCCTCTAAACCATAATAACGGTTATTAAATTCACTGCTCTTCCATCTTAATTGCGTATATGGCGACAGCTCCCAACTGCCAGAGTGCCAGTGAAAATTCGCAGTAGTATTGATATAAGAACGCCCGTGAGTATCATCCATCAGCTCAAAATCAGCGTTGAGTTCTTTTGAGAATTTGTAACGGTACTGTAAACCGATGTCGAGACGATTACCTCTGGGTTCATTTGTATTTTGTTCATTTTGTAAATCGTCAGGGATATCAAAAAACCGGTATCGCCCCAGTAAATTAAATTCCCATTGCTCATTCGTTTTGAGTTTGAAACCTGCTTGCAAGCCGCGCCAGAAAAAATAATCGTTTTCATAATAGATTACAGGTATCAGATCGCTAACGCGGTCATCGTCAACTTGAGTGTCAGGAATACTATATGGGATTTCTGCAGAACGAAAGACCAGTGCTATACCCCAATTTCCCTCTACGCTTGAAGATACGCTTTCGGGTGCATCATCTGCCAGCACAGGCATCAGGTGACAGGCGATCAAAATCGTGAATAGCAGGAATTTCTTATTTCTCATCAAGCTACCGTACGTAAGGCCAAAGTTTCACGTGTAAGCTGTAGATCACGTGCCATTTAGGTAAATTATAGGCGTTACGGTGTACCCTGCGGGCACAAACTAAAATTTGCACCCTACGTGCATGGTAGTTGGCAAAACAGGGATTGACAGGTCAAACGCCCCTGCAATACGATTTTATGAGTGGTCGAGCGGATTAAGACATTTATGTGCCAGCTTCTAGCTGGCGATTTTTTGTTCTTTTACTTGCCCGTCAAGCGGTATGTTCAGTTCAAGAATTTCGCAATCGCTGTCGCGTTCAAGATTGACCTGGATAGCGTCCAGGTCAATGTCGACATATTTGCTTATGACTTGTAACAACTCACGTTTTAGTTCTGGCAAAAATTCGGGCCCTTGTTTGTCCGGGTTTTGACTTGCCAGAATAATTTGCAGTCGTTCTTTTGCAACGTTAGCTGTTTTTTTTCGTTTACGTAGCAGGTAATCTAGTATTGACATAGCCCTAGGTTCCAAAGAGACGTTTTAAGAAGCTTTTCTTTTCCGGTTCCAGAAATCGCATGGGAAGATCTTTCCCTGTGAAACGGTCAACGACATCTGAATATGCCAGTCCACTGACACTGTCTTCCATATGAATGACAGGGACCCCCGAGTTGGATGCCTGTAATACTGATTGGGATTCAGGAATGACACCCAGCAGTTTTACGCCGAGCAGTTCCTGTATGTCCGTGACGCTTAGCATTTCACCTGCATCGACACGATCTGGAGAGTAACGTGTTATTAATAAATGTTCTTTAATGGGCTCCATGTTTTCGTCGGTTGCCCGTTTAGACTTTGCCGAAAGAATGCCCAATATCCGGTCTGAATCCCTGACAGATGAGATCTCCGGATTGGTGACAATGATGGCTTCATCAGCAAAATAGAGCGCCATGATAGCCCCCTGTTCGATGCCTGCGGGTGAATCACAGACAATGTAGTCAAAATTTTCGCGTAATTCATCCAGTACCTTTTCAACGCCTTCGACCGTCAACGCATCTTTATCACGCGTTTGTGATGCCGGGAGAACAAAAAGGTTATCGCTATGTTTGTCTTTTATGAGGGCTTGCTTCAGGTTCGCTTCGTTTTGCAGAACATTAACGAAGTCGTATACGACACGCCGTTCACAACCCATGATCAGGTCGAGGTTTCTAAGGCCAACATCAAAATCAATGACGACTGTTTTATGGCCACGCTTGGCGAGACCGGTTGCAATACTTGCGCTGGAGGTTGTTTTCCCTACGCCACCTTTGCCTGAGGTGACAACGATTACTTTTGCCACAATTGCCTCCACTTCTTTAAAGGTTTAGATTATTGTCGAGTTATCTGTCGGTTAAGTACAAATTGTGATCATTTGTAACATTAATCCAGTGACGCGATAACAATTTTGTCTCCTTCCAGAAAAATTTGTACCGGTCTTCCTGACATTTCGGGTGGTACCTTGTTTTCAAAAACCCGATATTGACCAGCAACTGCTACCAGTTCAGCTTCCATTTGCTGACAAAAAATTCGAGCGTCAGCTTTTCCTTTTACTCCCGCCAATGCACGACCTCTTAAAGGGGCATAGACGTGGATATTACCGTCTGCCATGACTTCGGCACCCGGGTTAACGGCAGCCAACAAAATTAAATCCCCTCCCTGGTGATAAACACGTTGCCCTGAACGAACCGGCTGACGTATTACTTTTGTTGTTGGCGTCGATTCTATGCTTATAATCGCACGTGTGGAAGCATTTTTTTCGCTTGTGGGTTCCTGCTTGTTGTCTTTAGCTTGTTCATTATTTGCGGTGGTTTTTTTGCCCTTTGTTGTGTTTCGTCTGCGCGTTGCAGCAGTGGGCAGTTCCTGAATCGCGCCACCTCTTAATTCAGCAAATCCCGCCCATTTTGCGGCTTCGTGTTGTGATTTGGTGCCATGTTGTACACCGACAGGGACGAGATGAAGACCGCGAAGTAGAGTGACAAATTTAGGGAAGTCAAGATCGTCTGCACAATCTTTGATCGCCTCAAGGTCGATAACGATCGGTGCATTTTGGAAGAACTGTGGACTTTTTGCTAATCGTTCTTTAAGGTCGCGCTCTATTTCATTCAGGTCGGCAGACTTCATGCAAAGAACAGGTAGCGTAAAGACAGAACCTTTTAGATCAATAGCCGTCTCCTGTTCATTAAGTTGAAATAGGTCATCCGTTTTCGGCGTGCCCGGTGTGTTCGTCTGCAACATAAACGGTTTATTCTTTCCCTGAAGAGTATTATTTTTTCCTATCACAGCTTTTTCTGTTTGTTCCAGCGTTACTTGTGATCTACAAATATAGTTGACGCTATTATAAGGCGCATTCCTTTAAATGAATAGTTTTTAATTGGTAGATTTTGATGGTTAGCATTGTACGGAGCAAAGTTACACCGCACAATACTTTTGACCCCGCTTTCTTTCCTGCATGAGAAAATTCTGGTGAGAAAGCCAGGTTGGCACAAGATAGGTTGATTTTAGTAAAGTCGGTTAATTAATCTACCGAAATGAACACAACAAGCATGCTGTGATGTAATATTTGGGGAAGGATACTGGATTATAAATCCAGTATCCTTCGTTGTTTACCAACCAAATACAACGCCTTCGAGTAATTCAGCTTGTTGCAGGTATTCATTTTGACTGGCGGGCACAAATGATTTGACTTTTTTACCACCAAATCTTTTTACTATTGTGCGTGCAATGTTCTGGCCCTCTCCATGCGTTAATGATTGCACAATTTTATCCTGATTTTTGGCGTTGATACGTGTGCTTACAGAGATGGCCTGATTTGGAAGAGGTGTGCTTTCATACAGGGTTCTGGTCATTGCCCGGTTGTCTTTGCTCAGTTTTTTATAGTAGTAGTTGTTCCGAAAAACCGCGGCGTCACAGGAGCCTGATGAGAACTCTTTATAAACCTGTTTGAATCCGCCTCTGACAGGCAGGATATCGGGTTGTCTGACCGGGTTTTTGAATTGATCAATCACGGTCATGGTGGCCAGGTTAGGCGGCGAGATGCCACAAATTTTCTTACCAATAAGATCTTTTAATTCTGTTATTTTGTCATCGGATTTTTTAGTGACGATGAAAAATTCCAGTGTGCCGGGTAGTTTTACCAGTACACTATGTTTTAAATGTTTAATACGCCAGGATACGAAATGCGGGCCGTCAAAGACAACATCGTAAACATCATTGCGTAACTCTCTTTGATAATGCAGCCAATTATCCGGATGTTTATATATCACCCTCTCGCCAAGCAATTGCGTTAAATGTTCGGCCAGTGGTCCATATAATTCATTTCCAGCTTTTAATGATTCCCTGGGGGGGGCTGATAAGATAAGTTCTGCTTGTGCATTACTTATTGATAAGATGAAAACAAGAAAAACGATTTTAAATACATATCCTGTTGAACTGCACATCCTGATGACTCCTGTGTCCTTATTAATGATTCTCCAGAAATTCTGTCCTTAAACAGTCATTCCTTTGATTATGTAAAAGCGAAATAATATTGGCACAGGAAATCCAGTTTATGAACGATCTATTTCGTCTATGGGTATAACGTGCGGGTCTAAAAACAGAAGTGATTTTGATTGTGTTATAAATGAAATGTTTTTTGAATTAGTCTAATGCTTGATGTGTTTATAATTTCGCCGATTGATTAATTAGTTTACATAATTAATTTTGTAACCAACCGCCCACCGCTTGAACAGGTAACGGATTACCTTTTATTGTGACCCAGGCCGCGATACCTGAGTGAGTGTGATTCAGCGTTGTTGTGGGTATGTGAGTGTTTAGTTGATATAGCCCCGCTTCTTTTTTGATCAATGTTTCTGATCGATGCCCAAGCACAACAAAGTTATGCTCCAATACCTTGCCTTCATTTTCGCCATCCTCTATTTCGTTGGAAATATTAAATCCTAATAAAGCAATATTTATATCGTAGGAGGTAGCGGCATTTGATGCAGGCATAAAATGTATCAGAGCGGTATTGCCTTCCACCTTTATAGATAGTTGACCGGTTTTATGGTTGCTCGTGGCAGGGAGTTGTTTTGTATTAAAGAAAGCGCGCCATTCTTTTCCATCGATAAAGAATTCGGGGGTATAAACGGAGCGTGATCCGGCAAGCGCGGCATAATTGCGCTGACGTTGAGAAAATCGCGCAGAGGCGAACTTGTCCTCCCAGCCTATATAATCCCAATAGTCCACATGAAATGCGACGGGCACGTAGTCTTTCCATAGGCGCTTGTCTGTTTTGAACTTGCTGATCCACTTGTCAGCAGGTGGGCAACTATAACAACCTTCAGATGAATAGAGCTCAAGCAGGCTGACCTGTGTTTCTTTACTGACAAAGGTCACAGAGGATGTCTGGGCCAAAACAGTCGTTATTGGCAGGAAAATCAGAAAAAGAACAATTCGTCTGACTGTTTTCATGTGTGTAATCCATTGAGACATTAATTAGTGTCTAAACTTAGCAGATCAGCATCACGAAATTATCACTTTTACAGCTTGTTTAACTTTATTCACCGCAAAGGCGCAAAGAACGCAAAGAACGCAAAGTTTAAAAAGAATGAAAAGTGAATAAAAAACAAGAAACAATGATTTTCCATGACGGTAAGCCCTGATTAATTGACAATCCGTCTCCGGGGTTTTCAATATAAAAATAATTCCTTTGCGTTCTTTGCGCCTTTGCGGTGAAATGATTTTTCCAGGGTTATGGGTCCGGGGAGACATGCAGACTATGACAAGTGAATACCTTGATTGGCCGCCTGAGCGGGTCAGTCAAAATGACGCGGAAAATTTCAGCTGGTATCAACCGGAAAGTAATCTGGTGCTTGATTTGCATGGTAATCCATTAGCCGCAGGCGTGACCCTGTTATCAGATGGTAATCATCATATGGCACTGGAGGAGGCGCTGCAGTGTTTTAGCCGGCAATATCCAGGAGTTGATGAGCTATTTTATGTCACACTGCCGCCACGAATTCTTTTATCGATAATAGAACAAAAAGAAATATGTCCGGGAAACTTATGTTTGCCGGTGACGGCGAACTTGATATTAAGTCCGTTGGCTGTGCTGGAACAATTATCAGCATCCGGAAAGGTGTCACAATACACCCCTTTTATGAAAAACCGGGGCAGTGTATTACTGGTACCCAGGGGCAATCCGGGCAATATCTCTTCTATTGATAATCTGTTTCGAGATGATGTTCGTTTATTTATTTCCAATCCTGAAACAGAAAAAGTCAGTCACAGGGGTTACCGGGATACGCTGGTGAATATGGCCAGCCAACTCGGATTGCAAAGTGCCCATTTAGCGCAATGGATAGATAATGGCAGTGACCGTATTATGTATGGGCAAAGTGTTCATCATCGCGAAGCGCCGCAGGCCCTGTTTAACAAGCAGTGTGATGTTGCTATCGTGTATTATCATCTGGCATTACGTTATTGCCGCATTTTTCCCGATCAATTCGAATTTATCCCGCTGGGTGGGACAGTTGAAAACCCTCAGCCTGCGCCTGAAAATGTCACCAGCGAAATTTATATGGGCCTGATAGAGGATGGCGGCGAATGGGGAAAAACTCTTTACGATTTCCTGCAAAGTCAGACGGTCAGGGATGTCTACCAGAAACATGGATTGCAGGAGATATAAGACCTTTTACCACGGGGGACACGGGGCGCACGGGGAAAAGAGTTTAAAAATTAAAAACCTTGTTGGGCCACGGACGAATACATGGATGTATGAAGGTAGGGCAACGCAGGACGCAGTTGCCGAGGTCACGGAGAAAGTTTTTTTCTTTAAGTCCCCTCTCCCCTCTGG
>JAUWSG010000085.1 GCA_030610155.1 Gammaproteobacteria bacterium | reverse complement strand
GGTTCTTGGCAAATACTGGCGCAAAGCAAATAAAAACCAGAAACAGGAATTCACCAATCAGTTTCGTATACTGTTGGTTCGCACCTACGCCAATGCGCTGGCTGATAGCGCCGAAAGAAAAGTTGATTATTTGCCAACAAGAAACAAAAGTGAAACAGATGTCACCGTTCGAACTGAAATAGAACAACCCGGCAGCTTCCCGCTTCCTATCAACTATAAAATGTACCTGAAGAACAGCGACTGGAAAGTATATGATGTCAATATCGATGGCATCAGCCTGGTGACCAATTACCGCACAAGTTTTTCTGCAGAAATTCGTAAAAGCAATATTGACGGGCTCATCAGCAAACTTTCCAAAAGAAACCAGCAGGCAAAAAATGAATAAGCCTTCATCAGCTGAATCCTTCGTATTAAAACAGGGCAAGCAAAAAGGTGAGTTTGAGCTCGCGGGCGTTCTGGACTTTACGACAGTGCCCGAAATCATGAAGCAGAACCCTGTTTTTTCTGAAACAACTGTAGATACAATCAACATAGATCTTGGCGGTATCACTAAATCGAACAGTGCGGGTATCGCACTGCTGATTGAGTGGTTGCGCCAGGCCAGAAACAACAACAAGGCAATCTATTTTCAGAATATACCGGATCAATTACTGGAAATAGCTAAAATCAGCGATCTGGAATCCATACTACCCACGTCTTCATAAACAGAAGCATTTCGAGTAACTCACTTTCGAGCAACCAACTACAGGCATTTAATTATGGACCCGAATGAAATCAAAAAATTAATCGAAAACGGCATGCCCGACTGTAATATCAACGTTGATGGCGATGGCAGCCATTTTCAGGCCACCGTCATTGGGGCAGTTTTTGAAGGTAAAACACCTGTGCAGAAACAAAAATTGGTGTATGCGACCTTAGGTGATAAAATCACCAGCGGCGAAATACACGCACTGACGATCAAAGCCTATACGCCAAAAGAATGGGAAACAGCCAAAAAGCTTCAAATATCGTAAACTAAGACAGGTCCGCAAAAAAATAATCTTTTAATATAGCTTTTATAAACAACTCAAAAAAAACCAATGGATAAATTAATCATTTCAGGTGGCGTTACGCTGGATGGCGAAGTCCGCATTTCCGGCGCAAAAAATGCCGCACTGCCAATATTAGTGGCCGGATTACTGCCTGAAACACCTGCCACGATCAGTAATGTGCCTCATCTGCAAGATGTCACGACCACCATGGGTCTACTGGGCCAAATGGGCGTACAACTGACCATCGATGAAAAACTAAACATTGAAATTGACTCATCCACGATAAAACAATTTTGTGCACCCTATGAATTAGTTAAAACCATGCGGGCATCGATACTTGTGCTGGGACCGCTGTTGGCTCGATTCGGTGAAGCAGAAGTTTCCCTGCCAGGCGGTTGCGCGATCGGCTCCAGGCCTGTTGACCTTCATGTCCGGGGACTGGAAGCGATGGGCGCAAAAATCAGTGTTGAAAATGGGTACATACGTGCCAGTACTAAAAAACGTTTACAGGGCGTAAAACTGGTCATGGATATCGTCACCGTCACCGGAACCGAGAACCTGATGATGGCGGCCACCCTCGCGGAAGGGGTGACAATCATAGAAAATGCGGCGCGGGAGCCTGAAGTTACTGATTTAGCTAACTTTCTTATTGCCATGGGAGCCAAAATCAGCGGTGCTGGAACAGACATCATTACCATCGAGGGTGTTGAACGGCTGTCCGGAACCCGCTACACGGTATTGCCTGACCGGATCGAAACGGGCACCTACCTGGTGGCGGCAGCCATCACCGGCGGACGCATTAAAGCCAGAAATTGTCGCCCGGATACGCTGGATGCCGTACTGGCCAAACTGGAAGAAGCAGGCGCGGAAATAGAGACTGGTGAAGACTGGATCAGTCTGGATATGAAGGGTCGACGTCCAAAATCGGTTGATTTACGCACCGCCCCCTATCCGGCCTTCCCGACAGACATGCAAGCGCAATTTACTGCATTAAACGCAGTCGCAGAAGGTTCGGGTGCTATTATTGAGACCATCTTCGAGAACCGGTTTATGCATGTCCAGGAATTACAGCGTATGGGCGCGAATATCCGTCTGTCCGGCAATACAGCATTTATAGAGGGCGTTGAACAGCTCACTTGCGCACCCGTTATGGCAACAGATTTAAGAGCCTCTGCCAGCCTGGTACTGGCCGGCCTGGTGGCCAAAGGCGACACCTATGTGGAACGGATTTATCACATCGATCGTGGTTATGAATGTATTGAGGAAAAACTCGCCCTGCTGGGGGCAAAGATTCGACGGGTGCCATCATAACAACCGCTTTGTAAATGACAATTCTGCTGCATTCTTGTAGTCTTTAATCCCTGTAACCAGAAAACTGCTGGATGATGACCGTTCTACTGCGCCGCCTTCCCTGGCTCGCAACGAACTTCATGACCCGACAGGCGCCTGGCCAAACCACACGACTTTTTAAACAAAAATGATAGACACACCAATAAAAATCGCATTATCCAAAGGGCGAATATTCGCCGAAACCCTGCCCTTGCTTGCACATGCAGGCATTGTCCCGGTGGATGACCCGGAAACCAGTCGTAAACTCGTGCTGGATACCAATAATGAACATATCAAACTGGTTATTATCAGGGCGTCGGATGTTCCAACCTATGTGCAATATGGCGCAGCCGATCTCGGTATTGCGGGCAAGGATGTCCTGATGGAGCATGGCGGCAATGACCTTTATGAGCCACTTGACCTGAAAATTGCGCAATGTCGCCTGATGGTCGCCGGACCTGTTAATTGTGAAAATGATTTGTCTTATACCCGGACCGGAAAGCGCCTGAAAATAGCAACCAAGTATATAGACAGTACCCGGCGTTATTTTGCAGAAAAAGGCATACAGGTTGAAATCATCAAGCTGTACGGCTCAATGGAGCTGGCGCCACTGGTCGGCCTGGCAGACCTTATCGTTGACGTGGTGGATACCGGCAACACCTTGAAGGCCAATGGACTGGCGCCACTGGAACACATCACTGATATCTCATCCCGGCTTGTTGTTAATAAAGCATCAATGAAAATGAAACACGAAGCAGTAAATCAGCTTATTAACAATCTGGATGAAGCGGTTAACAATCCTGAAAACCGTGCCTGACATGATTAATATTAAACGTCTTGATTCGCAAACGGCAGATTTCTGGACATCATTAGATGAATTATTAGCATGGGAATCAGTATCAAACGAAAAAGTAGATACCAGTGTCAAACAAATCCTCTCCAATGTTCGGCGTAATGGTGATCGTGCAGTCATTGAACTGACCAACCAGTTCGACCGAATGAATGTTTCGAATATTTCTGAGCTGGAAATTCCTCTTGATCGACTGCAACAGGCGCTGGATGGATTACCAGACGAACAGCGCGAAGCATTGCACACTGCAGCAGATCGAGTGCGTCAATATCACGAGCATCAACGACAGTCGTCATGGTCCTATGAAGATGAAGACGGCACTCTGCTCGGACAACAGATCACCCCGCTGGACAAAGTGGGCCTCTATGTTCCAGGTGGAAAGGCAGCCTACCCGTCTTCCGTTTTGATGAATGGCATTCCCGCAAAAGTGGCCGGCGTCAGCGAAATTATCATGGTTGTGCCCACACCCGATGGTGAAGTAAATGACCTGGTATTGGCCGCAGCAAAAATTGTAGACGTTGATCGTATTTTCACGATCGGCGGCGCACAAGCTATTGCCGCATTGGCCTACGGCACCGAAACTATCCCCAGCGTAGACAAGATTGTCGGGCCCGGAAATATTTATGTCGCCACCGCAAAACGCCATGTTTACGGAACCGTGGGGATCGACATGATTGCAGGGCCCTCGGAAATACTGGTTATTTGTGACGGCAAAACCAATCCGGAATGGATCGCCATGGACATTTTCTCCCAGGCGGAGCACGACGAAGATGCGCAATCAATTCTGGTCAGCCAGGATGAAGCCTTTCTATCCGAGGTAAACGACTGCATTTCAAAACTTTTGCCCGGCATGGAGCGCAATGAAATTATAAAACAGTCACTGCAGAATCGTGGCGCAATGATAAAAGTAAAAAATCTCGATGAAGCGATAGAAGTAGCCAACCATATCGCACCGGAGCATCTGGAACTGTCCGTCGAGAACCCGGAAAGTATGGCCAAACAAATTCGCCATGCAGGCGCGATTTTCATGGGTCGCTACACAGCCGAAGCGGTTGGTGACTATTGCGCGGGCCCGAACCATGTTTTGCCCACATCCCGTACCGCGCGCTTCAGCTCTCCCCTGGGTGTTTATGATTTTCAAAAACGTTCCAGCCTCATCATGTGCAGTGAGAAAAGCGCTTCCAGACTGGGCAAAACTGCTTCGGTGCTGGCGCGTGGTGAGCAATTGACTGCCCATGCGCGTTCTGCCGAGTTCAGAATCAATAAAGACCTATAAAGACCATCATGTCCCGGCTGGAAAACAATATAACCCATTTGATTCGTCCTGAAATCCAGGCGCTTTCTGCCTATGCCATTCCCGACCCCGGCGAACTGGTCAAACTTGACGCCATGGAAAATCCCTACGCATGGCCTGAAAAATTAATCAATGAATGGCTGGATATCCTCAGAAACGTCTCGGTTAACCGTTACCCCGACCCGAATGCTAACGCGCTTAAAACCAGATTACGCACCAGCATGGATATCCCGCAAGACATGGAACTAATGCTGGGCAATGGCTCGGATGAAATAATACAAATCATCATGATGGCCCTGAATCCTGGTCAGGTTGTTCTGTCCCCCGCGCCTTCCTTTGTGATGTACAACATGATCGCAACCTTTGCCGGATTAAAATATGTCGGAGTACCGATCACAGACGATTTTGAACTTGATATGGACGCCATGACCCGGGCCATACAAGAACACCGCCCGGCAGTCATATTTATTGCGTACCCCAACAACCCGACGGGCAATCTTTTTAAACGAAAGGATATACTGGAAATACTGAATATCAGTGACGGCCTGGTCGTGATTGATGAAGCCTACCATGCCTTTGCAGATGACACCTTTATGGCAGAACTGAACCAGTTTGAGAACCTGTTAATAATGCGTACAGTTTCAAAAATGGGCCTGGCAGGACTGCGATTAGGATTCCTGGCGGGCCATGAAAAATGGTTATGCGAATTCAACAAAATCAGACTGCCTTACAATATTAATGTACTCACACAAATAAGTGCTGAGTTCGCATTAAATCATCATGCCCTGTTTTCAGAACAGACAGGCCGTATCTGTCATGACCGTGCAAAGCTGCTTGAAGAACTAAATAAATTACAGGGATTGACTGTTTTTCCCAGTAACGCGAATTTTATTCTCTTGCGGACAGCCGCAGGCGAATCAACCCGGATTTTTGAGTCATTGAAGTCCAAAGGTATACTGATTAAAAATATGGGTGTAACAGAAGGCTTATTAAGGGACTGTTTACGCGTAACAGTCGGCACACCCGAAGAAAACAGGCGCTTTTTGGCTGCATTATCGGCTATTATATAGGTGTTCAAAATATAAAAGTCTTATTTTGGGAATACACCCAAAATAACACCCGGCACTACAGATTATATCGGAGAATTTGATGAGTGAACGTAAAGCGACGGTCAGCCGCAACACGTCAGAAACACAAATAGAAGTCAGCATTAACCTGGATGGCAAAGCGAAATCCTCGCTAAAGACAGGCATTGCGTTTCTGGAACACATGCTCGACCAGGTTGTGCGTCATGGACTCATTGACATGGACATCAATGCGGCAGGTGACCTGCATATCGATGCCCATCACACAGTAGAAGACATTGGTATTGCGCTCGGCCAGGCATTTTCCGAAGCCCTGGGTGACAAAACCGGCATACGACGTTATGGCCATGCCTATGTGCCATTGGACGAGGCCCTGTCACGCGTCGTGATCGATTTCTCTGGCCGGCCAGGACTGGAATATCACGCTACGTTTCCACGGGCGCGCATCGGTGATTTTGATGTCGACCTGATACATGAATTCTTCCAGGGTTTTAGCAATCACGCCAAGGCGACCTTGCATATCGATTGTTTGCGTGGCGACAATGCACACCATATTGCTGAAACAATTTTCAAGGCATTTGGTCGCGCAGTGCGTATGGCGATTGAATCAGATCCCCGCATGCAAAACGCGGTACCTTCTACAAAAGGAAGCCTTTGAACTATTAAAGTGTCTGCACACAGCACAGTTCTTCCTTTTACCTGAAATTCGTAAAGCAAAAATGAATACAATCGCAATTATAGATTATGGCATGGGCAACCTGCACTCTGTGGCTAAAGCCATTGAGCACAGCTCCGTAGCCAGCAAAGTCATCGTCACGCATGATAGAAAAACCATTCTGTCAGCAGATCGCATCGTTTTACCAGGTGTCGGCGCGATGCGTGACTGCATGGGCGAAATCAAGCGGCTCGAACTTGACGATGTCATTCGAGAGGTCGCACAAAACAAACCTTTCCTTGGCGTCTGCGTAGGTATGCAGGCACTGCTGGACTCCAGCACCGAGAATGAGGGTGTAGAGTGCCTGGGAATATTACCAGGACATGTAGAGTTTTTTGGGAATCAGCTTGTTGACGAAAACAATGAGCGATTAAAAGTGCCTCACATGGGCTGGAACAAGGTCACTCAGAAAATAGAACACGCTTTGTGGAAAGATATTCCACAGGATGCCCGTTTCTATTTTGTACACAGTTATTATGTCAGCCCTTCTGATGATAATCATGAAGCCGCATCGACAAGTTATGGTCATACATTTACTTCCGCTGTCGCGCATGAAAATATATTTGCGGTACAGTTTCATCCGGAGAAGAGTCAACACGCCGGCCTGAAATTGTATGAAAATTTTCTTCGCTGGGACGGCCATGCCGATGTGTAGACCTTCTGCTCACCATAACTGGACAACGACTATTGTTTAACGACACTAAACTTACGAAAAACAAGATGAATCAACTAACGAGATATAAACAATGCTAGTCATACCTGCTATCGACCTCAAAGATGGAAAATGTGTTCGCCTGCGCCAGGGACGCATGGAGGACAATACTGTGTATTCTGATGACCCGCTGACGATGGCAGAAAAGTGGATAGAAGCAGGTGCAAGACGCTTGCACCTTGTCGATCTTAATGGCGCATTTGCTGGCAAACCAGAACATGGCGACATCATCCAGAAAATAGCAAAAACCTTCCCTGACGTGCCAATCCAGGTCGGCGGTGGTATACGCGATAAAGACACAGTGCAGGCCTACCTCGACACCGGGGTCAGTTATGTCATTATCGGCACCAAGGCAGTCGAGTCGCCAGCGTTCGTTGGTGAACTTTGCACCTCGTTTCCTGGTCATATTATTGTTGGTCTTGATGCGAAAGATGGCAAAGTTGCGACGGATGGCTGGGCCAGGATATCAACTCATAATGTGATCGATCTGGCGCAGGCATTTGAAAAAGACGGCGTAGAAGCCATTATTTATACAGACATCAGTCGTGACGGTATGCAATCAGGCGTTAATATTGATGCCACACTGGCGTTGGCTGAGGCAGTTAATATTCCCATTGTGGCGTCAGGCGGTATAACAAACCTGGATGATATACGGTCACTCTGCGAGGTCGCTCACACGGGAACCGGACCAGGCATTATGGGTGCTATCACAGGGCGCGCTATTTATGAAGGCAGCCTGGATTTTTCCGCCGCGCAAAAACTTGCGGACCAACTAACAAGCGCACAATAGGTAAATCACATGGGACTTGCAAAACGCATAATACCTTGCCTGGACGTTGACAATGGACGTGTCGTGAAAGGCGTCAAATTTGTCGACATTCGTGATGCGGGCAACCCGGTCGATGTTGCCCGACGTTATGATGAAGAAGGTGCAGATGAACTCACCTTTCTGGATATTACCGCCAGCTCAGATAACCGCGCCACCATCATTCATGTCGTCGAGGAAGTCGCGGGCAGTGTTTTTATTCCGCTCACCGTCGGCGGGGGCATACGAAAAGTGGAAGACATCAGAAGAATGCTCAATGCAGGCGCAGATAAAGTAGCCATTAATACGGCCGCCGTCTCCAACCCGGAGTTTGTGAAACAGGCCGCGGAAAAGTTTGGGTCACAATGTATTGTTGTGGCAATAGACGCAAAACGTGTCAATGCGCCTGATGAACCATTACGCTGGGAAATCTTTACGCATGGCGGCAGAAAAGAAACAGGCATCGACGCAATTCAATGGGCCATCAAAATGGTTGATTATGGCGCCGGCGAATTACTGGTGACCAGTATGGACCGGGACGGTACAAAATCAGGTTTTGACAATGAACTAAACCGGACCATCAGTGACAGTGTCAGCGTGCCTGTCATTGCCTCAGGCGGTGTTGGTAATCTTGACCATCTGGTCGATGGTGTAAAAGAAGGTCACTGTGATGCGGTACTCGCCGCAAGCATATTTCATTTTGCTGAATACAGCATAGGTGAAGCAAAGCAACACATGGCAGACCATGGTATTGAAATGAGGATTGACTAAGAGGCCATACACAATGACTACCGACTGGCTGGAACAAATTAAATGGACCGAGGACGGACTGGTACCTGTCATCGCACAGGAAGAGTCCACGGGTAAAGTGCTGATGCTCGCATGGATGAACCGCGAATCACTGGATTTGAGCATCAAGGAAGGTAAGGCGATATACTGGTCCCGCTCTCGCCAACGCCTGTGGCGAAAAGGCGAAGAATCCGGAAATACTCAAAAAATAAGAGAAATTCGGTTAGACTGTGACAACGATGTTATTTTGATCAAGGTTGAGCAATCAGGTGGCATTGCCTGTCATACCGGCCGTCATAACTGCTTTTATCAGCGTCTGGAAAACGGCAACTGGGTGACGGTTGATCCCGTGATAAAAGACCCGGCGACGATATATAAATAACCGATAAACCTGTGACCTGATTTTAAACAAGGTTTATCGAGAGCAAAATTAATCAACTATCTGTTAATATTGGCAAATTGGTACAATACAGCTTAATAATATGAGTGACATACTAAAACAGCTTGAGCAGATACTGGAACAACGCAAGACGGAAAATCCGGATACGTCCTACGTTGCCAACCTCTATAACAAAGGAACCGATGCGATCCTTAAAAAAATCGGTGAAGAAGCCACCGAGACGGTGATTGCCGTGAAAGACGGCGTTCAGGCTAACATTATTCATGAAACAGCCGATTTATGGTTTCATACACTGGTGATGCTGAAGCACCAGGGCATTGAATTTGATGATGTTTTGCTGGAACTGCAACGAAGATTCGGCACGTCGGGCCTGGTAGAAAAAGCGTCAAGAGAAGGAAAATGACATGAGTGATTGTCTTTTCTGTAAAATAATCGCCGGCGAGATCCCTTCCGACCAGGTGTACCAGGATGAACAGGTTATTGTTTTCAAAGACATTAATCCCAGCGCACCGGTACATTTACTGGTTGTGCCGAGACTGCATATAGACAGTCTCAATGATATGGATGACACACATAGCGAGCTTATTTCTCATATGATGCTGTTATTACCAAAAATCGCTAAAGAGCAGGGATTAACAGGTGGATTTCGCACCATATTGAATACTGGCACCGAAGGCGGACAACTCGTCTTTCACTTGCATATACATTTATTAGGCGGCAAGCAACTGCCAGGATTTTAGTTAATTGAATTAATTGGAGATAAAATATGGGTATTAGTATTTGGCAACTGGTTATCGTTCTGGTTATTGTTGTTTTGTTATTTGGGACAAAGAAACTACGAAACATGGGTGGCGACATAGGTGGCGCGCTCAAATCTTTTCGTAAAGCGGTAAAAGACAGTGATGAAAAAAAGCCTGAAGATCAGGACACAGACAAACTGACCGAGCAAAACGAAGAACGCGTCATTGAAGGTGAAGTGGAAAATAAAGCAACCTCCAAAGAAAAAGACAAAGCGTAAATCATCTCGAATTTTCAATTACATAATTATATTGCATGAGCCATGTTCGATATCGGTTTCTGGGAAATTGCATTAATCGGCGTCATAGCACTCATTGTTATTGGCCCCGAAAAGCTTCCGAGCGTTGCACGCAATGTTGGTGCCTGGGTAGGTAAAGGCAAACGACTTATTAGTTCTGTGCAAATGGACATTAACCGTGAAATTAGCAAAGCAGATGAACTGAAACGACTACTGGAAGAACAAAAAAACATTGTAGAAAAACACGAGATACTGGAAGAATTAAAAAAAGAAATCCCTTTAGGCAGTCAACCGGTTATCGGCGCGACTGACGCCGACAGCCAGACAAACAAAGCCGCAATAACCAGCGACACTAATACAACAACTGAAACGACTCCCGACCAGCAGAATGAGCAACCAAAATAAGTCTCACGCTGATGAGCAGACTTTTGTATCACACCTCATAGAATTACGAGACCGATTAATCCGTGTGTTAATCGCCGTTCTGATTGTTTTTTTATGTCTGTTTCCTTTTGCAAACGATCTCTATACATTACTTGCCGAACCGCTGTTACGACACTTGCCTGAAGGCAGCACCATGATCGCCACAGAAGTTGCTTCGCCATTTTTAACGCCGTTCAAGCTCACATTGGTCCTTTCTTTTTTTATAGCAATACCGATAGTACTATATCAAGTCTGGTCTTTCATCGCGCCCGGCCTTTACAAGGATGAACGCACTTTAGTCTATCCGTTATTAATCACCAGCGTCATTCTTTTCTATGTTGGAATGGCGTTTGCCTATTATGTTGTTTTCCCGCTGGTATTTGGCTTCCTCATCGGCATCGCACCCGAGGGTGTGACCGTCATGACAGATATTTCGCATTACCTGAATTTTGTGCTCAAAATGTTCTTTGCCTTCGGCGTCGCATTTGAGGTGCCTATTGCGACAATATTGCTTGTCTGGTCCGGTGCGACTACACCCGAAAAACTTGCCTCCAAACGCGCTTATATTGTTGTAGGCGCCTTTGTCACCGGCATGTTGCTCACGCCGCCAGACATTATTTCGCAAACATTATTGGCCATTCCCATGTTAATACTGTTTGAATGTGGCATTATCTTCTCTAAATATTTTGTCCGTAAAAAGGATGATGAAACTGTAGATAATGAAACTACAGATGATGATATCGATAATCAGCCTGATGAACCCACGGATGCGCACATGTCAGATTTCGCCAGCAAAATCGATGACAGTGATATGCAACCGGACAATGACTCTTACGAAGACTACGACGAAGACGAACACCTGAAAGAAAGCGATCACGAGCCCATGAGCGAAGAAGAAATGGATGCCGAGCTGGATCGCATTGAAGCAGAAGAAGAGGCAGAACGCGCAGCAGATGAATCTGACGATAAGCCTGATAAGCCTGATAAGCCTGATAAGCCTGATAAGCCTGATAAGCCTGATAAGTCAGGGTAAAGGGGGAAAGGTAACAGGGAAAAGAAAGTACCCGACTACAGGTTTCCCCTTTCCCCTGTTATCTTTCCCCTGCCCTATCCCCCGTTTTTTTTACCTCCGTTTTGAATTAGTATACTGTTTGAATGTCACAGATAAGGCCTGACAATTATACTAACTCAACAGCAGTAGAG
>JAUWSG010000132.1 GCA_030610155.1 Gammaproteobacteria bacterium | reverse complement strand
TGAGGGGGGGGGAGTAAAATAAGAATACTGGACTTGAATTCAAATCCTACCCTCACCCTAACCCTAACCCTAACCCTCTCCCAAAGGGAGAGGGGACTAAAACCATAATGCTCTTCTCCGTGACCTCCGTGGTTAAATCGCACTTAACATTAAAATGTTTTTCCCCGTGCGCCCCGTGTCCCCCGTGTAAAAGGTCTCAGGTCTTACTTCTCCGAAGGATGATTCCGCCGCGGATGACCAGTATAAATTTGTCGTGGTCGTCCGATGCGTTGTTCCTCGTCTTCCATCATTTCCATCCATTGGGCGATCCAGCCTACTGTTCTTGCCATGGTAAAAATGACGGTAAACATATTTAATGGAATACCAATCGCCTTTAGAATAATGCCAGAGTAATAATCTACGTTGGGATATAATTGACGTTCAATAAAATAATCATCTGCAAGCGCGACTTTTTCCAGTTCCAGCGCGGTTTCGAACAAGGGCGCGTCTTCTGTGTCGAGCTCTTTGAGCAGGTCATAACACATTTGTCGTATGATGACGGCGCGGGGGTCATGGCTTTTATAAATACGATGGCCAAATCCCATTAACCGAAAAGGGTCGTGTTTATCTTTTGCGCGTTTAATGAATTTTGCTATTTCTTTCGGGTCCTTGATTTCCTCGAGCATCCTGATGACGGCTTCATTAGCGCCACCATGCGCCGGGCCCCAGAGTGATGCAATACCGGCTGCGACACTTGCAAACGGGTTTGCGCCTGAACTGCTCGCTAATCTGACAGTGGAGGTACTGGCATTCTGCTCATGGTCTGCATGCAGAATAAGGATAAGTTCCAGTGCTTTCACAGATTTCGGATGGGCTTTAAATTCGTTTGTCGGCACAGCAAACATCATGCGCATAAAGTTCTCGACAAAGCCCAGGTCATTCCTTGGGTAAACGAAAGGTTGTCCGATGGAATATTTGTAACTGTCAGCCGCGATAGAAGGCATTTTTGCAATTAATCGGTGGGCAGATATTTCCCGGTGCCGGGGATCAGTAATGTCGGTTGAATCGTGGTAGAACGCCGACAAGGCACCGACCACACCTACCATGATGGCCATGGGGTGTGCGTCATGTCTGAACCCGGAGTAAAAGCGCCGGAGTCCTTCGTGGACCATGGTATGGTCAATAATAATGGATTGAAATTCTTCCATTTCTTTTGGGGTAGGCAATTCACCGTAAAGCAGCAGATAACAGACTTCCAGGTAACTGCTGTGTTTGGCTAATTGCTCAATAGGATAACCCCGGTATAACAGGATGCCCGCATCACCATCAATGTAGGTAATGGCGCTTTTACAGCTGGCGGTGGCCATAAAAGCAGGGTCATAAGTAAAGTAACCCAGTTCTTTTTGTAAATTGCGTATGTCGATACCAGCAGGCCCCATTGTTCCGTGTACCACAGGTGCCTCGACTGTCTTGCCCGTTTTTTTGTCTGTTATTGTGACTTTGTCTTCCGCCATAATTCTCTCCAATTTACATACTTACCGACCTGCAAATAGTCTGCCTCATCAATCCAGAGCAAGCGTGAGCCCCGCTATTACAGGTGAGTGTGGAATTAAACCCCGCATTCAGCCGGTATTCAAGTCCAATGTTGCTAATATAGCCTTTTTTACTTGTTTTTTCAGGGGTTACGCAAGGTGTTTGCTTGGCGTACACTGATATTATTTTAGTTTGCAGGATACAACATGGCAAAACATTATGATTTGATCGCCATTGGCGGCGGCAGTGGCGGGATTTCAGCGGTCGAGCGCGCGGCGGTTTATGGGGCAAAATGCGCATTGATTGAGCAGGGGAAGATGGGCGGAACCTGTGTCAATGTGGGCTGTGTCCCAAAGAAGGTCATGTGGCATGGCGCCCATATTGCCCACACAATAAAGATTGCATCCGGTTACGGGTTTGATGTGACAGTTAATAACTTTTCATGGGCAAAGCTGGTTGCAGCCAGGGAAAAATATATTCAAGGCATTAACCAGTGGTATCACACTTACTTAAAAGACTCCGATATTGATGAAATTAGTGGCACCGCCCGTATGGCAGGCAAAAATGCGGTTGAGGTCAATGGAGAGCAATACACCGCAGACCATATCGTGATTGCGCCGGGTGGTGTGCCGGTTGTGCCGGATATCGAGGGCGCCGAGTTAGGGGTCACCTCAGATGGTTTTTTTGAAATGACCGAGCAGCCTCAACGTGTTGCGGTTGTGGGTGGTGGTTATATTGCGGTTGAACTCGCCGGTGTGCTGAACACATTGGGGACAGAGGTCGACTTGTTCTTGCGGCGGCAGCATTTTCTGGCGAATTTTGATTCTTCTCTCAGGGACACTTTGATGGAAGAAATGATTAATAATGGCGTCAATGTCATGCCGAGTATGTCAATTGAGAAAATTACAAAAACTTCAGACGGGAAATTGAATATTAAATGTCAGGCTGGCCACGAGTTAATTGGTTTTGATGCTGTTATTTGGGCAACAGGTCGTGAACCGAACACAAAGGACCTGTGTCTGGAACTGGCCAATGTAAATATGGACGAATCAGGTTTTATTCCTGTCGATAAATTTCAAAACACCAATGTACCGGGAATTTATGCGGTGGGTGATGTCACAGGTCAGGCAGCACTTACGCCTGTTGCCATTGCGGCAGGGCGGCGATTATCGGATCGGCTTTTTAATAATCAGCCTGACAGACGACTGGATTACGAGAACATCCCGACTATTGTATTTACTCATCCGCCTATTGGTACTATAGGCCTGACAGAAGCGGAAGCGCGGGAACAGCATGGTGACGCGGTCAAGGTCTACACAACAGAATTTACCAATATGTATTACGCGATTACTGAGCATAAGCAAAAAACAGTGATGAAACTGGTGACGGTAGGGGCGCGGGAAAAAATTGTCGGTTGCCATATTATCGGGCAAGGTGCAGATGAAATGTTGCAAGGTTTTGCTGTCGCGATAAAAATGGGTGCAAACAAGGCCGATTTTGACAATACCGTCGCGCTTCATCCAACCAGCGCGGAAGAATTAGTGACGATGCGATAAATGTATAATGTATTCACCGCAAAGGACGCAAAGGACGCAAAGTAAAGGCTTTAATATATAAAAAACTTTGCGTCCTTTGCGCCTTTGCGGTGAGATTGTTTTAATGGACCTGGTATGAATATACGATCTTATCAAGGTATCTCGCCCAGCATTGCTGATCATGTATATATAGATGATAGCGCAGTGGTGATAGGCGATGTTTCCATTGGGGAGCATAGTTCTGTCTGGCCAATGACAGTGGTGCGGGGTGATGTGAATTCTGTTGCCATTGGTGCCCGGACAAATATTCAGGATGGTTCGGTACTGCACGTGACCCATCAGCATGAAACTATTCCGGATGGTTATGCGTTGACGATAGGGAATGACGTTACCGTTGGCCATAAAGTGATATTGCATGGGTGCACAATAAAGGACCAGTGTTTGATTGGTATGGGTGCGTGTGTGATGGATGGGGTGCTTGTTGAATCAAAGGTTTTGCTCGGTGCGGGTAGTCTGGTGCCGATGGGGAAGGTGCTGGAAGGTGGGTTTTTGTGGTTAGGCAACCCGGTACGTAAGGTCAGGCCACTGACAAAGGCAGAATTTGATTGGCTGGACTATTCTGCGGCTCATTATGTTGATTTGAAAAATCGTTATCTTTCCTGATTTTAAAATAATATAATCGTATCTGAATATTGTTTTCTTGCGAAGATTGGCGTACAAGTAAAATAATAACCATAATAATTAGAACATTAAGTGCAGGATGAAATAGTGGAAATATTTGTCAGTAATCTTCCAGAGGGGATTGAAGCTTCAGAGCTGAAGCACTTGCTTAAAGATTCCCTGCAGAAGAATATTTTTCAGAAGCTTTATGACAAAATTGTTAGTCAGGGTAGCCTGGATAATAATGTCAGTTATAGCGTGTTTAACAAAGAGTTTGACGGTGAAGTTCGGCAGTACGGGCACATTGGCATTAATTCGGATAAATTAGGCAGTGTTGCAGTGGAGTCGCTGAATAGTATGAATTACCAGGGGCATGACCTGGTAGCAAGAAAATATTTTCATCGCACTTACAATAACGACCGTCGTGATATTGGTTGGCGTGATCATTCGTGGTTACAGGAAGAACGCCGCTTGATTGAGCGCAGGGAATCAGAAGATTATTTGTGGGGATAGTGAACGATTGTTTTTAGTGTCTGTTTTTTTGCGTGCGTTACATTTGTTCTCTTACTGCTTTAATTACCTCTTGCGTGTCCGGTCTGACGCCTCGCCATAGATAAAACGATTCAGCCGCTTGTTCTACCAGCATGCCCAGACCGTCAATCGTATTCGTCGCTTTTTGTTTTATACCCCAGCGCAAAAATACCGTTGGGTCTTTCGCATACATCATATCGTAGCACCAGGCATTTTCCATCAGGATATTGTCAGGCAAGGGCGGTAATTGATCATTCAGGCTGGCTGAAGTGCCATTGATAATCAAATCGAATTTTTGTCCCGCGAGGTCAGTGTAGTGGCTGCCAAGAATGTTTCCGTGTTGTTTGTAGAGTTGTGCGAGTATATGGGCCTTGTCTATTGTTCGGTTGGCAATCGTGATGAGGGCCGGATTTTGCTCAAGCAGAGGTAACAACACACCCCTGACGGCGCCACCTGCACCCAGGACCAGGAGCCGTTTATTTTCAATACCGCACTGATGATTGTTTATCAGGTCCCTGACCAGGCCAACGCCGTCTGTGTTGTCACCCAACAATGTATTATCAGGTTTGAATAATATGGTGTTGACGGCACCTGCTATGTCTGCGCGCGGACTACGTTCGTCTACCAGGCCCCAGGCTTCCTGTTTAAAAGGAACGGTAATATTTAATCCCTTACCACCACTTGCCTGAAAGTTGCCAACGGCCTGTTCAAAGCCCCCCGGATCGACTTGAGTCGCGGTATATTCGATATTTTGATTAGTTTGTTTTGCGAAACAAGTGTGTATAAAAGGCGATTTACTATGGTTTATGGGATTGCCCATAACCGTGTAGCGGCCTGTCTTGTTCTCGAAATCAAATAAGGATGACATAGTCCGGGAAGTTTAAGGTTTTATTTATGGTTTATCCAGTCTGCATGCTTTTAAAATCAGTATTCACCGCAAAGGTGCAGAGGACGCAAAGTTTTTTATATATTAAAGCCTTTCTTTGCGCCCTCTGCGCCTTTGCGGTGAATGTTGTCTTTAGAGCTGCTAGCCAAAAATACTTTTGAGTATGAAGAAAAATACAATGGATAAAATAGCGCCGGCAGGGAGTGTGATGACCCAGGACATAAAAATAGTCCGTACGACATTCATGTTTAATGCCGCAATACCCCGGGCCAGGCCAACACCGAGTACGGCGCCTACCAGTGTGTGAGTTGTCGAGATCGGTAGTCCGGTCCCGGAGGCAATGACGACGGTAGAGGCTGCGGCTAGTGTGGCGGCAAATCCGCGGCTCGGGGTTAGCTGGGTAATGCCCGTGCCAATCGTTGCGATTACCTTATGACCATACGTTAACAGTCCTATTACGATGCCAACACCACCCAACAACAGTATCCAGGAGGGCATTGCTGACTTTGATTCGAGCACGCCGCCACTGTTCACAATACTGACAACGGCCGCAAGTGGTCCAATTGCATTGGCGACATCATTGGAACCGTGTGCGAACGCCATGGCACAGGCCGTAAATATCATTAATACACTGAAAATACGTTCGACATTGGTGTAGTGAAATTCTCGGTCTGCCTCGGGGTCGAGTTTGAGTCTGCGTATCGCATAAATACCAATGAACATGACAACGATGCCTGAAATCAGGGCGAGGCCATATTTTTCAAATAAATCAAGTTCCAGGCCAATGTGTTTCAGACCTTTAAACATTGTGACAAGCGCGATGATGAAGCCCACCATGAAAATATAAATCGGTACATAGCGTTTAGCATTTTTAATGGGGTTGTCGGTGTCGATAATTAGATGTTGCACGCTCTTGAATAAGGCGAAAGAGATGGCGCCGGCCATCACCGGTGAAACGACCCAGCTCATGACAATAGAACCGACTTTGCCCCATTGGACTGCCTCGACACCTATGCCGACGGCAGCGAAACCGACGATGGCACCGACGATGGTGTGTGTGGTCGATACTGGCCAGCCTGCGCGGGAAGCAACCACTAACCATATCCCGGCCGCCAACAGGGACGCCAACATACCAAATACGACCAGCTCGGGTGAGCCGGATAACAAATTGATATCGAGGATACCTTTACGAATAGTGGCGGTGACCTGTCCACCCGCGAGATAGGCGCCAGCGAATTCAAATATTGTGGCGATAATAATGGCTTGTTTTATTGTGACTGCCTTGGAACCAACAGAGGTACCCATGGCATTGGCGACATCATTTGCCCCGACGCCCCAGGCCATGAACAGGCCAAATACACAGGCAAGTATGATAAAGGTTGTTCCAAACTCCATTACTGTTTACTCATTGTTCGTATTATATAAGAGCCAGATATTTTTAACGGGTCAACGTGCCAACATGAGTTGCAGACGGCTACCAACACGTTGTGATATGTCAGCGAGTTCACCGGTCCAGTCGATAATTTTGTATAGAAACATGACGTCAATAGGGGGAAGATCGCGTTCGATTTTGATTAACGCCCCACGGATGCCGACCTGGATTTTATCTGTATCATTTTCAATTTTGTCCAGTTTAGTCAGCATGGATTCTACAACTTTGATTTCACCGCCGCCAAAACCGGTTTCAACGAGTTCATCCAGTTCATTTATCGCTTTTTGTGCCTGCAGTGATGCATCGATACATCTGTCAATGAATTCCATGAACCGGGGGCCGATGTTTTCAGGAAATACCATTTTTCGCCCAAGTACGAGTCCCGCTATATCTTTTGCCTTGTTGGCAATTTTGTCTTGCATGGTCAGGACTTCAAGTAAGTCGCGACGGGAAACAGGCATGAATAAACTTTTCGGCAGGTGCATCCTAAGGTCTTTTTTAAGTTTGTCAGCTTCTTGTTCCAGTTTTCTGATTCTTTTCTGGATTATTTTTGCTTCTTTCCAGTCTTCCTTTAAGACTGCCTGGAAGAATTCGGGAAGCACATTAATACATTCCTGAACGCTTGCCATATGCTTCTGTAACGGTCTGACGGGCGATGTGCCAAACAAGCTGCCAATATAACTTTTAGCTACCATGGGAAAATAACTCGTTGTGTTGAAAATTCGATTATACGTTAGTGTCTTTGAGACACAAGATGATCAATAAACAAAGTGACTTGCAGGCATTATTTACTGGCTAGCCACTGTGCGACACGTTTACCAAAGTAGGTCAAAATTCCATCTGCGCCTGCCCGTTTCATGCAAACCAGTGATTCCATAATCACCTCTTTTTCAGATAACCAGCCGTTCTGGCTTGCGGCCATCAACATGGCGTATTCACCGCTGACCTGATAGACGAATGTCGGGGCGCCGAACTCATCTTTCACCCGCCGAACAATGTCAAGATAAGGCATACCGGGTTTTATCATGATCATGTCCGCGCCTTCTTCCAGATCCAGGCTGACTTCCCACAGCGCTTCATCCGTGTTTGCCGGATCCTGTTGATAGGTGTCTTTATTACCCGTGCCCAGGTTTGCAGAAGAGCCTACTGCATCACGGAAAGGACCGTAAAAACTGGATGCGTATTTTGCAGAATAGGCAAGAATACGTGTGTGAATGTGGCCAGCTGATTCCAATGCCTGGCGGACTGCCGCAATGCGCCCGTCCATCATGTCAGAGGGTGCAACAATATCAGCCCCTGCTTGTGCATGAGATACTGCCTGTTTAACGAGTACCTCAACAGTTTCATCATTCATGACATAACCACTGTTATCGATTAATCCATCCTGGCCATGGGTTGTAAATGGATCCAGTGCAACATCCGTAATGACCCCCAGCTCGGGCACCGCTTTTTTGACGGCACGGACGGCTCTCTGGGCCAGACCCTCCTGATTATAGGCTTCGCGTGCATCTTCAGTTTTTATGGAGGTGGGTGTGACAGGAAACAGGGCGATCGCAGGGATACCTAAATCGGCGATTTCTCTGGCTTCTTTTATCAGTTCATCAATAGAAACGCGCTCGACACCTGGCATCGAGGGGACGGCTTCACGTTGAGATGTGCCTTCCAGGATGAACATAGGGTAAATAAGATCATCAACGCTCAGGCTGGATTCACGCATCAGACG
>JAUWSG010000165.1 GCA_030610155.1 Gammaproteobacteria bacterium | reverse complement strand
GAACATCCCGGTTCTGGTCGACCCCAAGGGCAATGACTTCGACAAATACCGTGGCGCAACATTATTAACACCTAATTTTTCCGAGTTTAGCAATATCGTTGGCCCCTGCAGTACAGATGATGACGTTGTTGGCAAAGGGACCGCCCTTTGCCAGCAACTTGATTTTGAAGCCCTGTTGGTCACTCGCGGTGAACAAGGCATGACACTGATTCAAAAACAGGCCAATGCATTGCATCTGCCAACAAAAGCACGCGAAGTGTACGATGTGACCGGCGCCGGTGATACCGTCATATCAACACTGGCCGCCGGACTGGCCGCGGGCCTTTCCATGAATCAGGCTACTTCACTGGCGAATCTGGCAGCCGGTATTACGGTCGGAAAATTGGGTGCCGCCAGCGTGTCAGTGGACGAACTACGTGAAGCCGTTACGGCAATTGAAACACAGGATCTGTCAATATCCTCCGGGGTAATTGAAGAAGATGAACTCCTGCTTGCCGTTAAACGTGCCCGGGCACTGGGCGAGAAAATTGTCATGACCAATGGCTGCTTTGACATTCTTCACGCCGGCCACGTGAGCTACCTTAACAAGGCCCGGCATTTAGGCGAGCGACTCATCATCGCCGTCAATGATGACGCATCGGTAAAACGTCTCAAAGGCGATTCCCGGCCAGTCAATTCGTTAGCAGGACGTATGGATGTGCTGGCAGGATTACGCAGTGTAGACTGGGTCGTGCCCTTTTCAGAAGATACACCTGAACGACTGATTTGCGCCATTAAACCGGATTTTCTCGTCAAAGGGGGCGATTATAGCCCTGAAGACATTGCGGGAAATGAGTGTGTGACCCGTCACGGCGGTGAAATCAGGATTTTTGACCTGGAACCCGGCCTTTCGACAAGTCATATTATTAACGCTATTCAGAAGACTTAAACCCGCCCGCCTGAAAAATAGCGATTCAATTCCATTTATCCTTCCACCACGCCAATTTTTCTTAATTGTCATAACTATTTGTAATTAATGAATAATTTCCCATACATCCCCTACTGTCATAAACTGGGCTTATTAAGACAACATTAAAACTGGATTGATTCTACTTAACATAATATCGTATTATTTAGATATACCTGTTTGTTTTAACGCTATCTTGAGTCAGGTGATTATAAACTGACTAACGTTGTCAACATTGCGCTAGAGGTAAGGATGAACCCAATTTACATCAAAATAAGCAGCTCAGTTACCAGACCTGCCTCCCCTATTCTGATCCTGCTCATCACCCTGTTTCTCCCACTGCCTGGCCTGGCCGGTGACGCTATTGTTGAACTCGCGACCTCCCAGAATGATCCTACCGCCCAGTTTTTCCTTGGCCAACGTTATGCCGCGGGTTTTGGTGTCAAAAAAGACCCGATCCGTGCAGCCAAGTGGTATATGAAAGCAGCCAAACAGGGCCACGTAAAAGCCTTGTATGAAATGGGACAAATTTATAATAAAGGCATGGGTGTAAGAAAGGATTTTCAATCTGCATACGAGTGTTTTTTAAAAGCGGCCCAGAAGGGACATGTACAGGCAATGTATGAAATCGGTAATCATTATTATTCAGGTCTTGACGGCCCTGCCGACACTGAACGCGCCACATTCTGGTATCGAATGGCGGCTGAAAAAAACCACACTGGCTCACAACAACAACTAGGCAAAATACTCAATGTAGGAATCGGAATCGATGCCAACAAAGCCGAAAGCAAAAAATGGTTAAGCCTGGCCAACCAGTCTAAAAAAAATACCGATTATAATCCGAATACTGCGATATTTACCAAACCGGCAAGCAAGCCGGTTAAATCGAACGTGGACAAAAAGCAATCCCGATCTAAAATTGTCATCAAATCTGTTCCGGCAAAAACCGCCACTTCAAAAAAACGCGAACCGGTGAAAATAGCTAAAGTAACACCACAAAAAAGTAAGCCAAAAGCTGCCAGGAAAGTTGTTAAAAAGAACAAGTCGAAATCCACGCAGGACGCATTCCCTGAAGCGCAATTAATCAGCTATATGAAAGACTTCCCATCAGGACCGGACATTATTAAACCTGAATTGCAATTCCGCGTCGGTATGCTGTATTTAAAAGGTAAAGGTCTCCCCCAAAACACACTTATTGCGCTTAACTGGATAGAAAAAGCAGCAGATAATAAATCTGTCAACGCACAATATACACTGGGCATGATGTATAAAAATGGTGACAGCGTGACAAAGAACAAATCAACCGCCCGCAGATGGCTTAAAAAGGCGGCCAGACGTGGACTGGACAGCGCGATTAGAGAACTTGATTTGTTGAAAGCGGAAAACACATATTCATCAAATGAATGAGCCCCGGTCCAGCTCATCCAGTTTGCCTGTCACATCTTCCACCGTAATCAAATCCATCGCCTCTGCGCGCCTCACACGTTTTCCCCAGGCAACTTGTTCAATTGGTTTTCCTGACTCCGCTTCAATCGCCTGAGGATATTTATTTACCAGCCATTGCTGGCTTAAATACGGCCCGGTACGTAATGGATTTGACGTCACATATAAACCAATCACAGGTGTATTCACTGTTGTTGCCATATGCGCAGGACCTGAATCAGGTGAAACAAGTACTTTCGATTTAGCCAGAATAGCCAACAATTGTTTGAGCGATGTCTGACCAATGAGATTGACCGGTTTGCATTTACTCAATGCGCTAATTTTTTCACCATACTCCTGCTCAAGCGCGGTCGGCCCGCCAGTCAGAACCGTATGCAAATTATATTTTTCCAATGCGTAATCTGCCACTTTTGCATAACGTTCTGCGCTCCAGTTACGCCAGTTGCGAAACCTTGAACTGGAACAGGGCGAAATCACCAACCACTTTTTTTGCGGATCCAGTGTTTTGTTAACAAATTCGTTTGCAGCATCAGGAACAGGTATACCCCATTCGGGCTTTTCTTCCCGCACACCCAATGCATTGGAAAATTCAAGCAAGCCCTCCATGACGTGTTGCCGGGGAACCGCCTTGATCTTCTGGTTAGTAAACAACCATTGATAATCTTTGGCCCGTTGTCGGTCAAAGCCTAACTTTATGTTTGCCGAAACAGACAAGCTCGCCAAACTGGCCCGCAAAGAGACCTGCATATGTAAAAACACATCAAACTGGCGGCCTTTCAATTTCTGGCGTAAATTACGATATGCAGACCAACCTTGTGATTTATCAAAAATGATAAACTCTATACCCGGGATATCACCTACAAGGGTGGATTCAAGCTTACCTGTTATCCAGGTGATTTTGGTTTCCGGCCAATAGTGTTGAATGCGACGCACAACAGGTACAGTATGACAAATATCACCGACAGCAGAGAGCCGGAGAAGACAGATACTTTGAGGTGCAGATTTTAGCGGCAAATCCATAACATGAATATTAAAGAGAAAATAATAAAAAGCCAGCACATCCTGTTTGACCAGGACCTGTCGGGTGATATCGACACAAGTCTGTTCGACCCAGTCGTATTACAACAACGTGATGCAATAACCGGGAAGGCCATGGGGCGAGGTGTCACGTATTTCTTTAATCATGCCCCGCATCATCTTGTGTTACGCCATTACAGGCGCGGTGGGCTGGTCGCCAAAATCAGTGATGATCGTTATATCTGGCAAGGTCTCAGTCAAACCCGTGCCTGGCAGGAATGGCACTTGCTGGCCAAATTGCACGCGCTTGGTTTACCCGTCCCTCAGCCCTTTGCCGCACTTGTCAGCCATCAAGGCCTGTTTTACCGTGCTGACATCATCACAGTCCTCATTGCCGATGTCATTCCACTTGGCGAAAAACTCAAGCATGCCCCCCTGGAAACAGGTGACTGGGAAAATATTGGCAAGACTATTCGTACATTTCACAACAACAGTGTTTTTCATGCTGACCTGAATGCCCATAATATCCTGCTGACAAAAGACAAGGTGTTCCTGACTGATTTTGATAAAGGCAAGATCCTCCCCATCAACACGCAATGGCAACAGGACAACCTGCAGCGCCTGCATCGGTCTTTAAAAAAACAACAATCACTGAACCCGGGGTTTCACTTTAACGAGACCGACTGGGAGATATTACAGAATGCTTACAAAGGCGTTTAACCACGGGGGACACGGAAAAAAACAGATTATTATTAACTTAGAATTATGTGTTGACTGCATAATACTTTCCAGATTTTTTCGCTATAAAGTTTGATAGTTGTTTACTATCGGAAGAGTAAACTTATATATTTTTCATAAACATCAGTTAAGCAGCATCCGTAATCTGTCGCCAACTCCCAGGTACAAATATACCCCCGGGAGTTGACTAAACAATCCTTAGATTTTTGTCATGGTAAACTCGACTGGAACCCCTCTGGAAACCATCTCGTACACTGGAGAATACATTGCCAATGCAGTCAAGGTATCAACGTCAGCAGGACTTTTCACTTGCATATTGACACGAATACGCTCGTAACCTCTGTTTATCTCATCGGAAATGCCAAAGTATCCCCGCACATTCATGTCACCCTTTGCAGAAACATTGACCTCATTAAGCTCAATGCCTTGCACGGATGCATGATATGACAGTGTTGTGGTCAGGCAGCTTGTTAACGCATGCAAATAATGCTCAACTGAATTAGGCGCGGTATTTTTACCCGCTAAAAAAGCCGGTTGGTCTGCATCTACGGTTAGTGCTTCATTACGACTGGTATCTTCCTCACCACCGGCATAAAACCCCTGGATTGATGTGCGGTTACGGCTGCCATGTATCCATTGATTATTTGCGCGGAATTGGAATTTTCCATAGGCTTCGTCCTCGGCTACTTTTGTCACAAGGCTCACGACCTGGTCAGTATCAATACCATTGACAAGCGGGTTGGGTTTTTCTGCTGTTGCTGTGCTCATTGTCTTTCTCCTAAGTTGATTGTGAATTCATCGAATGTCTGTTTCGATGGATCAATCATAGTTAAGGGAAAATTTTTCAGATACTTCCTGGAATGTAGTATTTAACTACAAAATATGTAGTAGACTGGATTTCATAGCCACCGTACTATTCAGCAAACAGGGTTAACTAAGCCAAATCATGGGGGCACGCCTTTGAGTGACTATGGACAATTCTGCCCGGTAGCCAAAGCCACCGAACTGCTCGGTGAAAAATGGATGTTACTAATTTTACGGGAGCTACTCCTGGGCACACATCGCTATAATGAGTTTCAGCGAGCGCTGTCTCGCATCTCCCCCTCCCTGTTAATTAAACGACTTAAACAGCTGGAAAGTGCCGGCATTATCGTTCGCAAGGCACAGCAGGGCCGTAAAGGTCATGAATATTTTCTCACACCCGCAGGCAAGGAATTGGCACCCATTGTGGAACACCTGGCAACATGGGGAATGCGTTGGGCACAGGGTCAATTAGATGAGGATGAACTGGATGTCGAGTTCCTGATGTGGGACATCCAGCGACGCCTGCAAACAGACATGCTTCCGGACGGTGAAACGATATTGTGCTTCATCTTTAACGATCTGACCACGTTCAAGAACTGGTGGCTGGTCGTTCGCAATGACGAGGTAGACCTTTGCACAGAAAACCCGGGGAAAGATGTTGACCTGTACATAACAACGACATTGCGTAACCTGGTCGAGATATGGAAAGGCGATATTGAAATTAAACAAGCACTACGCAAAGAGTTGATAAAAACCCAGGGCAACAAACAACTCGCTAAAACTATGCCGGACTGGCTCGGAATCTGTTTATATGCTGATATCCGCCCTGGAGATCCAGCAATGATGAAAATAGCTGTGGACGATTAAAAATTATTTGAATGCAATATGCATACGGAGCCGCATCTATTTTTGTGGCGCGCCTTAAGTGGTAGAGAACGTACTTAAACGTCTTGTCATACCGTCACTTCATTATAATGTATCACCATTTTTTATTTTAGATTTAGCCACTTCCATAATTATTAATACTGTACATGGAGAATAATGCTCTAACAAAGAAATTGAACGAAAATTTGTCCATTCTGCTACCGCATCGAATTTTTGTTTCTTCTTAAAATTTAATTCTTTTAATCCCACTAAACATTCGCCTTCCATTTTTGCACTTTTTACTGCTTTTTCATCTAGCTGCACATCCTGATATCTTTTGGATATATTTTTATAGGAAAATTCTTCCGCCAGGGTGACTCGAGATATTAAAACTGCCACTAAAATTACGATTATTTTCCAACCCACTGCTCATTTCTCCAATTTCTAATATGTTTTATAGGTATAGCGTCTTGGCTCAGCGGCAAAAAAAGAAGGCACGTAATTTTTGCCTTGCAAAAATCGTGACTTCTCTTTTTGTCCGCTAGAGCGCCATGTTATGTTGCGGTACTAATTTGATACTCGCTATCCTTAGGATATCAATTTCTTATAAAAAATGGACAATATAAGGGCCTATATTCGTTACGCCTGGCTTTAAAATTATAAAATATCAATCAGTTATAAAGTTTATTCGGGTCCGACCCGCTGCAATGATCT
>JAUWSG010000223.1 GCA_030610155.1 Gammaproteobacteria bacterium | reverse complement strand
GTAGGGAATACAATTCGCCTGACAATCCAGAATCGTTGTCAGGAAATTGAAGTCACTAAATTGATCGGTGGCACGGATGCGTTTATCCAGCGCCCGTTTTTGTATGCGGGAATATGGTATGGCTTCATCGGCGGTTTGCTGGCCTGGTTGCTGGTCTTTGGATCTTTGCAGATTCTGGATGGTCCGGTGAACAAGCTGTCCTCTCTTTATAACAGCCAGTTTGAGCTCATCGGGCTGGGGGCGGGCGAATCAATTATCTTGTTAACAATAGGGTTATTGTTGGGCTGGTTGGGTTCCTGGTTTTCAGTGCGGCGCCATTTACGCGAGATTGAGCCGCAGTAAGCCCACCAACTGTATAATACTGCTATTTGAACCTTTCTTCTGTTTGGCACTCCTATCAATAGAGTGCTAAACTGGGTATAGAAAGAGCGTTTAAATACTGAGAAAACAGAGGGTTAATCAATGAGCAATAATGTGTCTTTAGGACTTGCAAGAACTTCGGGTAGCCTGGATAGCTATTTGAGTGCTGTTCGTCAGGTCACCATGCTCACAGTAGATGAAGAACGGGCATTGGCAACTCAATTGCAGGAAGAAGGCGATTTGCAGGCTGCACAAAATCTGGTCATGGCTCATTTGCGATTTGTTGTTCATATTGCCAAGGGTTATTCTGGTTATGGACTGCCGATGCTGGATCTTATCCAGGAAGGCAATATAGGCTTGATGAAAGCCGTTAAACGATTTGACCCAACGATGAATGTCCGTCTGGTTTCTTATGCAGTGCATTGGATACGGGCAGAAATTCACGAATTTATTCTGAAAAATTGGCGCATTGTGAAAGTTGCGACAACCAAGGCGCAGCGCAAGTTATTTTTTAATTTACGTAGTTCCAAAAAACGTCTTGGCTGGTTTAATAATGAAGAAGTTAATGCAGTTGCTAAAGATCTGGATGTGCCACCGGAAACAGTACTCGAGATGGAGTCTCGCTTAAGTGGTGTTGATTTTTCTTTTGATGGTCCAACCGATATGGACGATGATGAGAAAGTGTCGGCTCCTGCTGCGTATTTGCAAAGCAGTGATCTGGATCCAGCATCACAAGTTGAAAAAGAAGACTGGAGCGAACAGGGGACAATGCATTTACGGTCAGCATTGGCATCCCTGGATGAGCGTAGTCGGGACATTCTTGAAAAACGCTGGTTGACAGATGATAAAGTAACCTTGCATGAACTTGCCGACCAGTACAAGGTTTCAGCTGAGCGCATCAGGCAGATTGAAAGTAGTGCAATTAAAAAATTAAAGAACGTACTGGCTGCATAACTACAATTACTATTAATATGAAGTAAAAGCCGACCTATCCAGGTCGGCTTTTTTGTATGTGTTGTTGCTGTTTTGTTCGGATAAAAGCATTTCACCGCAAAGGCGCGAAGAGCGCAAAGGTAACAATCTTGATTATAAAAACCTGGAATACAATCTGTTAAATTATCACGACACACCATTATGCTAAAGCATGAATTCTAAACGACTTTATTATTTTTTTATTTATCAATCCTTTGCGTTCTTTGCGCCTTTGCGGTGAAAAGCCTTTTCTTCAATCAATAATCTCAACGCTGTTCCAGATTATCTTTGTTTTTGTTTGGTTCTTTGTCATCTACCAGGGGCACAAACGCAACGCTTAACACTGATTTTACCCTGGTTTGTCCTTCATTATTTTTTGTCAGCAGCATCAGTTCCTGCGACATATAGGGCAGTCCGACCGGAATCACCATGCGGCCACCAGGCTTGAGTTGATCGACTAATGCTTGTGGAATATGTGTTGCGGCGGCAGTGACAATGATGGCGTCAAAAGGCGCTTTTTCTTCCCATCCCTCATAGCCATTGCATTGATGAGTTTCAATATTGGTATAACCCAGTTTTAATAATCGTTTGCTAGCTGATTCAAACAAAGGGCCTATTGTTTCTATGCTGTAAACTTTTCGGGCAATTTTTGACAAGATGGCCGCCTGGTAACCTGATCCCGTACCCACTTCAAGTACAATGCTGTCAGAAGTCAGATCCAGTAAATCTGTCATCAGTGCAACGATGTAGGGTTGGGAGATAGTTTGCCCATGGCCAATTGTTAATGGGCGATTTTCATATGCATACAATCTACTCGCAACAGGTACAAATTTTTCCCGCGCGACTTCTCTTATGGCATCCATGACAGCTTGGCTAAAAGTCTTTCGGCCAGTAAATGTAGCCGTACATTTGGCTTCATATTCAATTTCATCCAGTAAGCGTTTAGCTTTGTTTTTCATGTTGGCAGAAAATATACCTTATGTTATGAGTCAAATAGCCATGAAGATAAATAATCATGCTCCATTGTTGTTATATATCAGATATGTGTATAACAGGCTTGCATGACGTTCGGTAAATGCCCCGGGTATTTAGTGATAATTTTTGTGTAAAGACAGCGGCACTGAAGGACGGGGTATTATCTTTTATTATAGACCTGTCGCAGATAAAACTGAAAATTCTGGAAAAGTTTATTGTTCCTGCTGCAGGTGCAGGCCTTCCTGGCGCCGGTTTTGGGGGATGAATAATTGAGCTGGCCCTTTCTGTTAAATGCATATAGTAGAAATAACATTTTTCGTTTATTCTTTACAAAAGGACATCTGGTAAGATGTGTGGAGCTACATTAATTAATATGGTGAACTATGCCAATACAATCGGCTTATGAAATATTAGAAAAGTCCCTTATTTATTTGGACGGAAAACCTGTAGGAACGGCGGCAGCGTGTGATGAGCTTGCAGTGGCGGCTAATTATCATGAATGTTTTGTGCGGGATTTTGTTCCTTCTGCACTTGTGTTTCTGATGAGTGACCGTAGTGATATAGTGCGCAATTTTTTACAGGTAGTAATGCAATTAAGTGGTCAACAACATGTAATGAAGGGTCACAAGCGTTCCAAGGCGTTAATGCCGGCCAGTTTTCATGTTGTTGAAGAAGATGGTAAGGAGAGGGTTGTTGGTGATTTTGGCGACCGTGCCATAGGTCGTGTTACGCCGGTTGATTCTGCAATGTGGTGGATGATACTGCTACGTGCTTATGTTGTGACGACGAATGACTGGGAATTTATAGAAACAAAAGAAGTACAACGCTGCATTACTAACATACTCGAGTTATACACGGCGGAACGGTTTGAATCTTCGCCAACATTGCTTGTGCCCGATGCGGCATTTATGATTGACCGTAGAATGGCAGTTTACGGGTTTCCCCTGGAAATTCAGACGCTGTATTTTGGCATGTTAAGGACAGCAAAAGAATTATTGATAAAGACACCTGCCAACCAGGAAGTGATAGATAATCTGGGTGTGTTGGCAGATACATTACGCGATCATATACGTAGCTATTATTGGCTTGATAGAAAACGTTTAAATGAAATGCACCGTTATCATTCTGAAGAGTTTGGTTTTGATGTGGCAAATGTATTAAACGTCTACCCCGAAAGTATTCCGGACTGGATATATAATTGGCTGGATTCCCGTTGCGGATATATGGTGGGTAATGTGGGGCCTGGCAGGATAGATTTTCGTTTTTTCGCACAAGGTAATTTATTATCAATCCTGTTCGGTATTACGACGCCGACAGGTGCGCAATCGATTATGAATTTGTATTTACGGCACTGGGATGTGTTGATAGGCGAAATGCCACTAAAGCTGGTTTACCCTGCTTTGACTGGCGAGAAGTGGCGGTTTTCGACAGGTAGTGATCCAAAAAATGTTAGTTGGTCATACCATAATGGCGGTAATTGGCCAGTTTTGATCTGGATGTTTGTTGCAGCTGCAGTTCGCACCGGGCGTGTAGAACTGGCTGAAGAAGCATTGAAGAAAATGGGAGACAGAATCAAGGAAGACAACTGGCCTGAATATTATGATGGTGAAAATGGCGGCTTGATAGGCCGGCGCGCAAACTTTTTTCAGGTGTGGTCTGTAGCTGGCTTGATTGTTGCGCATGAAATAATGGAAAACCCTGTTAGCCGGGAATTGTTTGACAAGATCACCTTTGGCGAAACATTAAAGCATTAAAGCATTAAAGCATTAATGCAGGACGATATTGATTATGTTCTGTATTTTTAGTAATAAAAAAAGGGGGCGAAAGCCCCCTTTTTTTATTGTGTGATTATGTTTATGACTTGATACGGCGTCTGCGGCTCATAAACAGTACGCTGGCGATAAACAAGCTAAACCAGTATAAAGCACCACCGCCGCCACTATCATTCGC
>JAUWSG010000040.1 GCA_030610155.1 Gammaproteobacteria bacterium | reverse complement strand
TATAGAATCACCCGTTTTAACCAACACACAAAAGAGAGACCTTTATGAAAAAGTGGCAATGCCTGGTTTGCGGTTTTATATACGATGAAAAAGAAGGCTTACCCGAAGAAGGAATTGTCGCGGGAACAAGATGGGAAGATATTCCAGATGACTGGCTATGCCCTGAATGCGGCGTTGGCAAAAGTGATTTTGAAATGAGCGACATCACTGATGTGGCCTAAAATAACAATCCTGAATCGCTAACCAGGTTCTTCGGATGATTAATCCCTCGCAGCTCAACAACTAAATTCAACCGCGCACCACAAACTTAAAAAGAAAAACCCGGATGCCTGAAAAACCTATCATCATCATTGGAAGTGGACTTGCCGGGTATACCCTGGCACGCGAGTTCCGCAAACTGGATAAAGAATCCCCTGTCATATTAATCAGTTCGGATGACGGACAATTTTATTCCAAACCCATGTTATCCAATGCCTTTGCCAACAAGAAAAAGGCCAGTGATATTGCCATGTTTGAAGCCGCGCAAATGGCGGACCAGCTTAATGCAAACATTCACACCAATACTCTGGTTCACGCAATAGAGCCTGACAGGAACACCATCAGCATCACTGGCCCTGACAAGACGGAACAATCAATTGAATATTCAAGCCTTGTATTAGCCATCGGTGCCGATCAGATTCAAATACCGTTTGCAGGTAATGCGACAAATGAAACCCTGTCGGTCAATGACCTGTCTGATTACACATTGTTCCGTGAGCAAATAGATAATGAAAGTGTAAAAAGTATTGCCATCATTGGCGGCGGTCTTATTGGCTGTGAATTTGCCAACGACCTCAACAAGGCGGGCTTCGAAGTGCACGTCATCGAGCGTAACAAACGTCCATTACAAACCTTATTGCCTGAAGCAGCAGCCGCATCATTACAAGATTCGCTTGCGCAACTGGGCATAAAATGGCACCTGGGAAAGTCGGTCACTGAAATTAACAGCAAAAATGGCCAGTACCAGCTGGCCCTGTCTGACGACTCACCTGATGAAAAGAAACTGATAAACGAAATAGACCTGGTGCTCACGGCTATCGGGCTACAGCCCCGGACCACACTTGCCAAAGCCAGCGGAATTGAATCAAACAGAGGTATCGTTGTTGACCGATATCTGCGTACGAATATTCCAAATATCTTTGCCCTGGGAGATTGCGCTGAAGTGCAGAGCCTGGTTTTACCTTATGTAATGCCATTAATGAATGCTGCCCGCGCGCTTGCCAAAACACTGGCAAATCAGGCAACGCAAGTCAGCTACCCCGCGATGCCTGTCGCGGTAAAAACACCTGCCTGCCCTGTCGTCATCCTGCCACCACCTGCAGGTCTGGATGGTGAATGGCAAACATCAAACGTTGATAAGGGAACAAAATCGCTCTTTATTGACAAAGATAATAACCTCAGAGGTTTTGCGCTAACAGGCGAGGCAACAAGCGAACGAGCCGCACTAAACAAGGAAGTACCCGGCTTGCTGATATAAAACAGGGCGTTGTTTATCGATAGAAGTTATCTGCGGGCATTATCTATAAGAAATAGTTTTTATCGCATCTTTGGCGGGCTTTCCGCAATCAAGAAATATTGACGCATCACAGTCTGCATCGATACTCGCGGGTGTCTTTGACTTCAACGCAACAGGCTGTGTAGTTGCAGAAGACTCAGCTGCAGAAGACGCAGCGGCAGAAGACCCTGTTGTTTTGTTCTGCACCTTAGACTCGCCACTTATGGTCTGCGCATTATGTGCAACAACACCCGGGCTTGCATTAGCCACCCGGGCTCCACCCGATTCGACCGACGTCAGCATAACCATCAACACCAGACTCATCGCAATATATGTTTTATTTTCATTGCTGATACTTTTGAATTTACTCAGCCAGCCAAACTGAATCTTCGTGGCGGGGCGAAGACCACCGTAGTTACACATCAACATTCGATGAGCAACTTCATTTGTCTTTCGTGGTAAACCTTTTGATATCTTGTATATGGCGCTCACGTCTGACGGCGTGAATGGTTTATCAATAAACATGCCGGCTGTTATCAACCGATGATAAAGATATTCCGCGGTATCCTTTTCTGACAAACGAGGCAAATAGATTGAATAAGTCCAGTCATTAGAAATATTTTTTAATAATTTGTGATTAAGTGTATTTTTTATATTACGGTCTGCAAAAACTACTGTGCTCATTTTCAGTTTTTTATCTGCAATCTTGCGCTTCAGCTTGAGCAATGCAGAAATGGCTTTAGCTCCCAGTTGATGGCCATTATCAAACATAACCACCGGGAAAGATTTATTGCTACCTGGCGCTGACAAATGATCAACGATTTTTTCAATCTGCCTGTTCTCTTTTTTCAGTACATCCGCACCAATACTTGCGGCAATACTATTCAATATCTGCAGCGGGCTTGTGTCTTTTGAGATGCTTACTTCGTGCAACGACCATTTTTCACCGGCTTCATGAGTAAACTTATGAAGAAAACTTGTCTTACCACCACCCTCGTCGCTAACAACACAAATCAAGCCATTGTTGCTCTCAATCATATGCAACAGTGTTTGCATACGCTGCCTCATGGCCGGCGACTCAAAATAGAATTTTTCATCCGGAACCAGAGAGAAAGGATTAACGTAAAGACCTAACGCCTTCAGGTATCCAGCGTCCTCTCCATGAGTGACTTCTATATTAGTGTCATCGAAGAATTCGTCGAAATTATCATCATCAACAAAGAGTTCGGCGGGCGCTTCAGCAGTATTTGACTTCATGGCTACAGATCAACTGTTTTAAGTGTATGATTTACAAGATTTAAATACATGCATCTTGTGCAATGTATACAAGAATAATATCGGAAGACAAACAACATCCTTTAACAGGATTTTCCCAGATCAGGGCCTATGCGGATGTGATTCAGTTATCAGATTCTATAGATGTTTTTATTACATGCGCCGCCTGTGCAGGCAGAAAATACTGATATACAGGTGCCGAATGAAGCGGGTTGGACACATCATAGTGGAGCCCATACAAGGAAAAGTAAGCTTCAATCCGATCAGCGGGCATCTCCCGGCGTGAGACCAGTTCTAACAACTTGGCATTACCTATTTTCGCCTGTAGTCCCTCCAGCGAAGACATGGACTGCAATATTTCATCTGGTATTTCGTCATTCTTTTCCGGTCGGGTAAACACCTGCTCAAGCAGACCTCGGGTATACTGTCCGGTAGCGGTCATCGAGTCGACACCTACTTCCTGTAATGACTGAACGACATTACCCAGACTGACTGCAACTCGCTGCCCGTCTATCATCTGTGTGGCGCGCATCGCCAGGTGATGCGCGGTATAACCATAAACATGGTTCCAATGCTGAATAATTTGCTCCGGGTGATCCGCTTCAGACTGATCAACAAAAACTCTCAGCACCTGCCCGTTCTCAAGCATTTTATACAATGGATAGGCATTCCAACCGTCCGGAAACTGATAATAATCTTCACCCGCCACCTGGGAGGAAACATAAGCATGCTCATCACATAGCAGTTCAACAACTCGCTCCGCGTCCCTGTTTGTGGATGACCCGCAACGTATTGCCAGATGATCAAAATGTATCGTCCAGCCCCGTTGTTCACTCAGCATCAACAAGGCAATGTCTGCGCGACTGTTTAACAAGGACTCAATGGCTTTTACCGCGACATAAATATCAAGCTCACGCACCCAATGACCGATTGTCACCGCCTGCTTGTCCGTTAAATGTGTCTTTGCATCTAAAAACAGCTTTTCCAGGTACTGATCTGCGTAATCACTGACATTTTTATAAGCGCCGACCCTGTCTTTTTCAAACAACATTGATTTACGCGCAAGCTGATAAGCTGAAAACAGACTGGCAACATCCGTTACGCCGGAAAAAATACTGTTTGCAGAAACCGGCCGGGGTGTAGCGATGAACGGTGTCAGATCCAGTTCAGCGTGCTCGTCATTACTTTTGCTTATTTGCAGTTTGCACTTGTGACCTGGATGTTTATGGAGCCGAGTATCACTCCCTGCGAGTGCATCACAAAGCTGGCGAGAAAAAGTCTCATAAGGGTTAGACATTATCCACCTCATTCATTTGGGCAATACGCTAAAACTTATCCGTACTAATAACTAAATTATCGTCCCGGGCCTGATTTTCTGGATGGAGACCACACAAATCACAATACGGGCTGGCCACATGTGTATTTCAGACCTAGAATTACTACTAACAGTGCTGTCTTAACAAACAGCTAACAAAAACTGCTTTATTTGTTTCCGATTTTAAAATGAACAACCAGGGAATTTCATATGCATCGAGTTCTGGTATTAGGCGCAGGAAAAATAGGCTCACTCATCACTTGTCTTCTTTCAGAGTCAGGTGAATACGAAGTCCATTTAGGCGAACGCAGTGAACAGGCCTGCGGACGATTGCACAAATCAAAAAACCTGACCATCACAACACTCGATGCCACCGATGAACAGGCCATCACAAACTACCTGAAAAAACACAAACTTGAAGCGATGGTCTCGGCACTCCCTTATTACTGCAACCCACTGATAGCCAAACTAGCGCGTGAAAATGGCTTACACTATTTTGACCTCACTGAAGACGTCAATGTTACAAACCAGGTAAAAAACCTGAGCAAAGGTGCTAAAACGACGTTTCTGCCGCAATGCGGACTGGCCCCTGGATTTATCAGCATTGTAGCCAATGACCTGATGAAACGTTTTGATTCTCTTGATACGGTCAAAATGCGCGTTGGTGCATTACCGGTAAACCCCAGTAATGTACTGAAATATTCGCTTACCTGGTCCACCGACGGCTTGATTAACGAGTACGGAAATCCTTGCCAGGCTATTGATCATGGCAAAATGATTACAACACAACCTCTGGAAGGCTACGAAACGATTACAGTAGATGGCCTGCTATACGAAGCCTTTAATACTTCAGGTGGACTTGGATCACTGGCAGACAGCTATGCAGGTAAAATTCACAAGATGAATTACAAAACACTGCGTTATCCCGGTCATTGTGAAAAAATTCACTTACTCATGAATGAGCTCAGACTCAATGAGGACCGCGACACGTTGAAACGTATCCTTGAAAATTCCATTCCGAAAACGACCCAGGATGTGGTCCTAATTTATGTCTCTGTTACCGGCATGAGAAATGACCAGTTATACGAGGAAAATTTTGTACAGAAAATATATCCCAGGGAAATCGCCGGTACATTGTGGTCGGCTATACAAATAACGACGGCCTCGGGAATTTGTGGTGTGCTGGATCTTGTGCTGCAAGACCCCAAATCCTACCAGGGCTTTATTACCCAGGAACATTTTTCATTGCAGGATTTTTTGAACAATCAATTTGGGCAGTATTATGCGGCTGATGATTGATTAAATAATGTGTTCACCGCAAAGGCGCTAAGAACGCAAAGTAAGAACATATTTAGAAAAGACAGAAAAAATACTACCCGGGAAAGATTTGTGAACTACTCACCGTCATTCCGGCGCAGGCCGGAATCCAGGGATATTGACAGGCCCCGGTGGTAGTCTGGATTCCGGCCTGCGCCGGAATGACGAAGGGGAACAAATGAATTCCTTTGCGCGCTTTGCGCCTTTGCGGTGAAATGATTTTTTTAGGCTGATAGCACATAGCCTTTACCAAAATGACAGACGCAACACAGAAAAACAGGAAATATTCAACATGGACTTTCTTGACAGCTTAGGTATTAAAGCAACCAATTCGGGATGCTGCATCGGCCCATCACAATGGATGGAGACCCGCGATGCGGACCTGCTGGAGTCATATAATCCGGCCACCAATAAAGTCATTGCCTCAGTGGCTTTAAGTACTGACAAAGAGTACGAACAACTCATTCAAAATGCCAGGGACGCCTCTTTGCAATGGCGATCTGTGCCTGCGCCGCAGCGTGGTGAACTGGTCCGGCAAATAGGCAATGCGTTACGCGAACACAAGGATGCACTGGGCAGCCTGGTTGCGCTGGAAATGGGGAAAATAAAACAGGAAGGCGACGGTGAAGTACAGGAGATGATCGACATGGCAGATTTTGCAGTCGGTCAGTCACGTATGCTGTATGGCAAAACCATGCACTCCGAACGACCACAACATCGCATGTATGAACAATGGCATCCTCTGGGCGTCATCGGCGTGATTTCGGCATTTAACTTTCCGGTCGCGGTATGGGCGTGGAATGCATTCATTGGGGCCATAGCAGGTAATGCGGTTATCTGGAAACCCTCATCAAAAGTGCCTTTGTGCGCAATCGCTATCCAGAAAATATGCAACAAGGTATTAATTGACAACGGCTATCCTGCTATCTTCACGATGTTCGTATGCCAGGACAAGGCATTAAAAGAAAAATTTGTTTCGGACAAACGTATCCCGCTCATCTCCTTCACAGGATCATGCGCTGTCGGTCATCATATCTACCAGACAGTCGCAAAACGGTTGGGCCGCTGCCTGCTGGAACTGGGCGGCAACAATGCCATCATCGTTGACAAAGATGCCGACCTGAAACTGGCCATACCGGCCATCCTGTTTGGTGCGGTCGGGACTGCGGGACAACGCTGCACCAGCACACGAAGACTTATCGTGCACGAATCAATAGAAAAAGAACTAATTAACAAACTTGGCAATGCCTACAGCCAGATCCGCACCGGTGACCCACTCGATGAAAATATTTTGCTTGGCCCTCTTATTGACCAGGCTGCAGTAGAAAATTACAAAAACACCATAAACGAAATTCGTAAAGCAGGCGGTGAAATTATCTGTGGTGGTGACGTCATCAAGAGTGAAGGGCATTTTGTCCAGCCAACACTGGTGCGCGCACAAAACCACTGGGACATTGTTCAGCAGGAGACCTTCGCACCTATACTGTATGTTATCTCCTACAATAAACTGGAAGAAGCGATCAATATTCATAACAGTGTTCCCCAGGGGCTGTCCTCTGCCATCTTTACCAGGGACCTTAAAGTTGCAGAGACTTTTCTCTCAACAATCGGTAGTGACTGCGGTATCGCCAATGTTAATATTGGCACCTCGGGCGCTGAAATTGGCGGCGCCTTTGGGGGCGAAAAGGAAACCGGTGGTGGCCGCGAAGCGGGCTCTGACGCGTGGAAGACCTATATGCGACGTCAAACAAACACCATAAACTGGGGTGATGAACTACCCCTTGCACAGGGCATAAAATTCGAACTGGATAATTAATATCTGACCGACGATCACACTATGACCTTAATAAAATACTTCAACATAATTTTCTATTCCCTGCTTACCAGCTCAGCCTTGTATGCTGCGCCCACTACCAATTCCATTGAACAAAGGCACTCCAGCAACACACACACAAATTGCATTCCCGAAAAAGAATGGTGGATACCTGCCGAAAATAAAACTCTACCAGAAAAAAAGTTACTGAAAAAAATATCTTCACAACGCGTTATTCTTCTCGGTGAACATCATAACAATGCCGCGCACCACCGCTGGCATTTACAAACAATAAAATCTTTGTACGCAAGCAACAATAATATTGCGCTGGGCTTTGAGATGTTTCCGCGGCGACTGCAACCGGTGCTTGACGAATGGATACAGGGCGAATTAAAGCAGAATGAATTTATTGAGAAACTTAGCTGGGACGATTACTGGTTCTTTGACATTTCTTTATATATGCCCATCTTTGAATTCGCCAGGCAAAATAAAATCCCGATGCATGCATTGAATGTAGAGCGCTCATTAATGGAGAATGTGCGTAAACTGGGCTGGAAAGCCATCCCCGAGAACGAAAGAGAAGGCCTGACTGATCCGGCTGTACCCGGCAGGGATTATTTAACTATCCTTGCGGCAAGTTACCTGCGGCATAACCCGGTCACCCCGCATAAAGCGGGTACAGAATCATATGACTCCAGCAAAGATGGCGAAAAATTTTTTCTTTTTGTTCAGGGACAGCTACTTTGGGACCGCGCAATGGCAGAAGGTATTGCAACGGCTGTTTCACATTCTGAAGAGACGCTATTTATCGGCATGATGGGGAGCTGGCATATTATCAACCGACTTGGTGTCCCTCATCAATTGTCCAGCCTGGGAATCGATAATGCTGCTATTCTGGTGCCCTGGGACAGTCATTTTGACTGCTCTCAAATCACACCCACATTTGCAGATGCAATCTACGGCTCACCCTCCAGCCAGTGAACCAGTAGGCATATATTGGCAAACTGTACTTTCCCCAGTCGAAAAACACACCTTAACTTGCCAGATAACCTACCCTGCCAGGTAAATAACTATTTTTTATTGACGTAATGTCGGTAAAATAGCCTGCTTTGAGTACTCAGCTTTTCAGTGGTTAATATTAAACCACGCAAACTTTAGCAGGAAACATTAATAATGCATGTGAGAAACTTTATCCTTATCTTTGCGACAATGCTTTTGCTGGCGTGCACACCCGGCAACGCACCAGATACCAGAACAGCGGTCACGCTTGGCACCCAGTTTTATGATGCAATGAAACAAGGCAATATCGACCAGGCACTGGATTATTATGCCGATGAGTTTTTCGCGATGCGCTCCCGGGAACAATGGCGCACCTACCTGGAAGGTATCAACAAGAAAGTCGGGGCGCTGCAAAGCTATAAACTTGCCAAACTGAATGCGGATACCCGTTACCGTGGTAAGTTTTTTATCCTGGAATACCGGAACATTCATGAACACGGAAAAACCTGGGAAACACTGACAATGGTGCATCAAGTTAAAACAAATGAAATCAGGCTTATTGGCCACAAAATCACAGCTAAAGGTAGTAATTAATATGTTGTCCCGAGTAAATACCATTAACGCCCTGAAACATGCTCTGATCCTTTTTATGATGATTGCTGCTACGAGCTTTTTAACAGCATGCCAGTCTACCGCACCTGCTGGCCACGGTAAAAAAACGTTCAACCGGCACAATCATGCCAATGTCGATACCTGGGCACCGGACAAGAAAGATGCTTACGAGTTACCTACAGCATTAAACCTGAATACCATGCCGGATTTCGACGACGTAATAAATGAATTGCTGCGAAAACGCGTCATTTATATTGGCGAAAGTCATGATCAAATTTCGCATCACCTGACCCAACTGGAGATAATCAAACGAATCCATACTGAAGAACCCAATATTGCAATTGGCATGGAGTTTTTCCAGCAGCCCTTCCAGCAATATATGGATGAGTACATTAAAGGCGACATAGATGAACGTGAATTCCTGAATAAAACAGAATTTTTTAGTCGCTGGCGCATTGACTACCGTCACTACAGACCGATTATCCTTTTTGCCCGGGAACACTCTATCCCTTTAGTGGCACTGGATGTACTGGAGGAAATTCAACGTAAAGTAGGTAAATCCGGTATCGACAGCCTGAACCCGCAAGAAAAAAAACACCTGCCGGATGATATAGACCGCTCCAACGAAAAATACCGTGAATTTCTGCTATCGATCTATAACAGGCACCCGACAACAGACAGCCAGGTTTTTGATAACTTTATTGATGTACAGCTAGTGCGTGATGAAGCGATGGCACAGCGTACAGCAGATTACATGGACAAGCATCCGGACAAACGAATGATTGTCCTGGCTGGCGGAGGGCACCTGGTTTATGGTTACGGCATTCCACAACGCGTCACGCGCCGTCTTGTTAATGCCGATTCTGCCATTGTATTAAACGGAATGATGATCAGCCCCTCCCCTGAGCTTGCAGACTTCATGCTCCTGCAAAAACCACTCAGATTACCCAAGGCAGGAAGATTGGGTGTCATTATGGACAGCGCAGAAAATGGTGACATTATCATTAAAGAATTTTCTGAAAACAGCCCCGCGAAAGTTGCTGGCGCACAAGCAGAAGACAGATTCTCCAGCATTGACGGGCAAACTATAAAATCCATGAGTGATGTAAAATATTCATTACTGGACAAAAAGCCCGGCGACAAAGTCATGCTAACAATGAAGCGCAAGGCCTGGATGGGCGACGCCAAAGATATAAAAATAGAAGTGAAGCTGTATTAGCAGTTGTTGAACTTAAGGCATTTCACCGCAAAGGCGCAAAGAACGCAAAGTAGAAACAAATTTAGATAGACAAAAAAATACTCCCCCGGGAAAATTTGTGAGCCACTCACCGTCATTCCGGCGCATGCCGGAATCCAGGGATAATGACTGGCCTCGGTGGTAGTCTGGATTCCGGCATGCGCCGGAATGACGAGGTGGAATTGAACAATTCTTTACGTACTTTGCGCCTTTGCGGTGAAAACAAACATTCAAATCAAGGCGCGCATCACAATGAAACAAGCTTATGAATCATCCAGGTTATTTCTACTGTTAGCCGCCGCTGCATTTTCGCCGTCATGTAGCCAGCCCGGAAAAGCTGACAACAAACGGGAAATTCACACGCCCTCTGCAGGCTTCATTGCCGACACGAAACAAGGCAGGCAATTATTTGTTGAATATTGTTCTCAATGCCATGGCAGAAACGGGAAAGGTACAAAACAGGGGCCGCCGCTGATTCATAAAATTTATCGAAGTGACCATCATTCCGATATGTCGTTTTATAAAGCGGCGCAATTAGGAACGTATCAGCATCACTGGCATTTTGGAAACATGCCGCCGGTTAAAAACATAAACCCGGAGCAGACCGGACATATCATTGCTTATATCAGGCAGACACAACATGAAGCAGGAATTGAATAACCCCTGCACTTAATAAAGATAGTGCTCAGTAACAACGAACTTCAATAAAGCTCAATGAAAGGCAACACTCAGCAAAAACCTTTCTTAGCAAAAACAGTACTTATCACAACCCGTGGCGCAAACCAGTTGCTTGTCGAACTTGATTTCAGAACCGCTGACAATGCCATATTTTTCTGCACTGTCATATGTTTGCTGAACAAGCGCGGTGACTTTATTGCCTTCAAGCGCTTTAATTTCCGCCCAGAACAGATCGGTATCCTTACCCACCTTTACCCAACAACCGGGTTCCAGGCATGCTAGTTTCTCTTCAAGTGCTACTGTATTGGTTGGCATCTCAGCCGCAGCAGATAAACTCATTCTAAAACTCCCACTAGTTTTTATAACAGTATCAATATTTCTTTTTTATAATTGTAGGGAAGTATAGCTGAACATTACCTTAATATAACGTTAATAAGTATCTCATTATATTGCTAAGCTATTATGGTGAGACAATCCTCAGTCACCCTTCAACTTATTGTTATTATTAGATAATAATTCCTTCAATCTGATATCGTTCAAATACCGCCAGGGTAGTGGAAACAATCCAGGCACAAAAGTTTTATATAACCGGTATATTTCGCCATGATAAACCACTAATTTTCGTTCTTCCTGCCAGGAACCGATAATAAAATATAAGGTCATGCAGACCGCAGACAGTAAAAAGGCACTGTCCATATCCCGCGTCCAGATTATGACAAGCGCCAGAAAATACCATGGATGCCTGACAACGCGGTGTAATGGTGAAATACAAAATTTTTCCTGATCTTCAACAACCCGGTTTCCCGATTTAATTTGCCGCAGACCGAGGAAATCCATACCGTCATAATATTTAAGACTCCAGAAAAAACCGATTACCGCAAGCGCACCCAGAGTATTGGCAACATACAACCCGGGCCCGTGCCATTCCCAAACCATGTCACCGCCGTAAAAATGCATTAACCATAACGGCGGCACAATTGAGCCAATTGCAATGATATTAAATCCCACCCGGTATAATGGCACCAGAGAAGACATTCTGCGCGCAACCCAGTGTTTTGCACGCAACGAAGCCAGCAGGGAATGGAGCACAAAGTAGGCAAGCCAAACCAATGCAAGTATGATCAAATTATTGTAATCGTCAGACATGTGCACTGGTATTTTCATTAGTCAGTACAAATAACCCCATCAAGGCTTTTCCAGCACTATCAGCGTATACCCCATATTTTCATAATCATTAATCTGCGCAGGCCCCATAGGCGCAACGTCTACATAATCCGGAAAGTCTTCAGCCTCTTTATCGTACCAGGAGGCATGTGTACCACAAACGTGCACGGGGATGTCCTGTTCTGCAACAAGTGATTTCACTGCCTTATGGACAGTCGCATATTCCTTACTATTACTTTTTAATAATGCAAACTCTTCCTTACCATGGGACACAACCGCAATATTCATGCCAGGAAATTTATCTCTTAATAGCACTGCATATTTTTTTACTTCAGGGATAGCCCATTGAAGAAAAGCCTCATCACCCTCTACAATTTCAAACACCACGCCTTCGGGAGGGTCATCCGGGTGTGATAAAATAATATTGATTTCACTATCAACACTTGAAAAAACCGGAGGCGCAACCGCCATCAACAACACCAACAATAAAAACACTTTATACAGATACGACATCACACTCTCCTGGACAACTCATGGACTTTTTCATTCTTTACTTTCCAAACTAAAATAACGTTCTATTAAATCAGCATCATCAAAATGCCGCTTACCCACAAAAGCGGTTGCATGCTGCCCCCATTGTCGCATGGCACCTGGACTGGGAATACCCATGGGCCACAAAATCCAGCGCTCCGCCCGCTCGGTCCCCCTGACAAGACCATCCCAGGCAAACAAACTTTTTCGACTATCAATATCGTACTGCATAGAACGCAGTTGATCATAGTCACTCAAACTATACGTCAATCCCTTTACTGTTTTAGCCACAGACACACGTTGCAAATAATGTGTCTTACTTTCAACACGCAACACAAGACGGTTTTCATTCCACTCAGGCGCAAACTGTGGCACCAGGGGTGCTTCCTCAAAAACATCCTCGTCCATCGCTTTGAGCCTCAACTTCGATGCCGGGAAAAACATATGATAACAACCACAATTATGCATGGCGTCGTATATAAGTGGTCTACCGTCAGCACCCAATGTTACACGCCAGGTGATACCATCAATATGACCGCCAAGAATATCGAACGTTCCTTCCTTCGGCCTTTGTGGAAACCACATCACATAGTTTAGCTGCAACAATATATCCTGACCAAAACGCACATAAGAAACATGGGTATAGAGCACAGGTGAATCTGTCTCTATGCGGGCAAACTCACCGCCTTGCCATACTGGTCTACCCAATCGATCAGCCTCGTCAGCAGTATCCACATCAATCACCGGCGCAAAAGTGGCGAACAACTGTTGACGCACTTCCATCGAAGGCTCAGGTATCCCCAGATCATTATTGACTGATAATGCAATCAGCTTACTCACTTCATCTGCTGTAAGTTGAACATGGTCCCGTGAAACAGTCTGCGGAACATAACGATGCAGATCACCGTGAACCTCCAGTTCATCCAGTGGCGTCGCGAATGTTTCCTTAACCTCATCAGCCAGATTATTTACACCATTCATCACAAAAATACTGCTTATCGTATACAAACCCAGGACACGGTTCAGCGTTTTGTATTCATCCGGATAATCCAGTTGCCGCAGCAAATCAGATTTAAAACCTGCATTTCTCATATCGGTATCGCGAAGCTGCTGCCCGCAAAAATGAACTATCTCCGATAGTGATGCCTCGCCGGATATTAAAAAAGAATACTGCTGATGTAATTCATGACGCACCGGCTCAGGAAGATTAGCCAGCTCAAATCTTCTTGCTTGCTGGTCCAGCAATTGAAGCCGATCAACCCATTGATTAAAACGTGATTCAGAATATGACAGGCTCTCAAAGGAAGCCAGAAATCGATTTATACGCAAATAGGGGTAACCCGTTATACGTAACGCGCCCGCATCCACCACTGCCGCAGCAACAATCGCCTTGTCAATATCCACAAAATAATCGGAGCAATCCTTTAATGCCGGACGCTGCAAATTCTCAAGCAATGGCGAAGACAAAACCGGGGTTGATGGTGAATAGGCACACCCCGACGCCAATACCATCAAAACGAGGACACACAATAAATCGACCCACCGAAACAGATCGTTATGACAGGTAAAATATTTTATAATCACCGTATACACCTGTTTTGCATCATGCACTTTTAAATTACTTGCCAATATGCCCTGTAAATATGATATTTTATACCCCCATTGTGTTACATCTATTTTTATAGCGACCATGATACAACTGGAATACTGAATAAATGATTGCAACTATTAAAAAATTTTTTGACCAACATCTGAAACTTGATGCGCAAGCCACCAGCGAAAACAAGGACCATGCATTAAAATTAGCATCTGCGGCGTTACTGATAGAAATGACCCGGGCAGACGATGTTATAAAAGATGAAGAAAAACTATCCGTCTCCAGAGCGGTGCAAACAAGCTTCAACCTGTCGCAAGAAGAGACAAGTGAACTGATTGAGCTTGCCGAGGCCGAGACACATCAATCAACCTGTTATTTTGAGTTTACATCATTAATCAACAAAGAGTTCAGCCAGGAACAAAAGATAAAACTGGTTGAACAAATGTGGCATGTTGCGTTTGCCGATGGAGAACTTGAAAAATACGAAGATCATTTAGTCAGAAAAATTTCTGACTTACTCTATGTTTCACACAAGGATTTCATTGCGGCCAAACATCGCGCCCAAAAAGGGTTCTAAATAGTGGTGCGCAAGCAACCTACGAACCTCTTCACACCTCTTCACAAGACCGGAACAATATTACGCTTATAAAATTTCACTATAAGTGATTGTTTGTATTTATTTAAGGGATACCCCCATACACACATTGAAATATTTTTCCGACTAAGATAGTCTGGCCTTATATATTATTAATATAATATCTGAGGAGAGGATATATAATGGTTGTAGGCACTAAAATACAGGAACGGCGTGGCTCTTCGCACAGCAACATCGAAACGCTTGTTTCTTCCCGTACCGGCACACTTTCACTTTATTCTCAATTAGCCTCTAAAACGCCATTCAATTCGGATAAACCTACACAGAAATTATTACAGGAATTCTGTGAATCCCTGATTGATTATACCGCCTCTGCACATTTCCAGCTTTATCGACATATCGATGAGAAAATGGAAAGACGCCAAAACGTACAAAATATTGCTCAGGACGTTTACCCTGGAATTGCATCTATCACACAGAAAATACTTGATTTTAATGATAAATATGACTGCCAGGACCATTGCAACAATCTCGGCGCCCTGGAAGGTGACCTGTCAATGCTGGGCGAAATACTTGCCGATCGCATCGAAATGGAAGATAAGGTCATTCATGCACTGAAAGTCGGCAGAGCCTGAACACCCGGAACCAGGCCTGACTACAATGCTTTAACTACTATGATTTAACTACAATGGTCTGATTACGACAGCCTGACCCAGACTAGAAACAATGACTTACCGGGAAACCGCTTGTATCAATCAAGCGGTTTTTTTGTTCCTTCGCATTTCCACCTGGAGTCCTTCAGGGATACAATATTAAACTCAACATTGAGCATCGTTGTTATACTATCAACCTGACACTGGCCCGGCTGTTTACAGAATATTTTATCCGACATCACAAGGAGAAAATAAATGGATGAAGAAATAAAGGAAAAACTCAGCGACACGAACACCTGGCTTCGAGGCCTTTATATGCTACTTTTTATTTTCATCCTGGGGCTTACCAAATTTGTTGTTGGCGCACTGGTCATCTTCCAGTTCATCAATAGTTTGTTTACCGGGTCGGCAAATGAGCGCCTTATCAATTTTGGCCAAAACCTGGCCCAATATATTTCACAAACCGTATTATTTCTTTGCTATAGCACAGAAGAAAAACCATTCCCGTTTAATGACTGGCCTTCACAGCAAACACTAAAAAAAGCGCCTGCAACAAAAAAGAAAACCAGTAAAAAAACACCGACAAAACTGGCACAAGAAGCCCACCCAACGCCAGATAAAAAAGAAGGTGACGAACCCGTTAATTATCAATGATTGCATTATCCTGCTACATTTTTTCACCCTGCCGGCTTGCGCATCGACAATAACACGACTCGTACTTCTATCGACGCCATGAATTCACTCCCATCAAATTGGCCATCATGTTTAACCAGACTGTTAACCGGGCTCCTGTTAATCACATGGGCCCTCGTCAGTCACGCCGACCAACTGGAAGAAGGCGTCGCCGCCTACAAATCACATAATTACACACTTGCCCTGCAAATATTAAAACCGTTGGCTGACAAAGGTAATGCGGAGGCACAACGCCGACTGGGTATCATGTACCGCCATGGCCGGGGTGTTGCACAAAATGATGCAATCGCCATAATGTGGTACCGCAAAGCCGCTGAACAAGATCAGGTGGTCGCACAAAACAGCCTCGGTGTTATGTATCGATTCGGGCTGGGCGTCAAAAGAAACCCAAAAGAAGGTGCATACTGGCTAAAAAGAGCCGCAAAACAAGGCTACCGCAAGTCGCAGGAAAACATCGGCCTGATGTTGATGCAAGGCAATGACATTAAACAAGACTACAAGGAAGCCGCACATTGGCTGACACTGGCGGCGCAAGCCGGATCAGCCAAAGCGCAACTCAACCTGGGATTATTATATCTATCCGGTAATGGCGTTGAAAAAAATGACACGCAAGCCATGATCTGGATAAGCGAAGCGGCAACAAAAGGCAATAAAAAAGCGCAACTTGCTTTGGCAAAAACTTACAAGGACGGCTTATACGGAGTCAAACAAGACACTAATCAGGCGCGACTCTGGTATGAAAAAGCCGGCGTGCCTTTCCAATAAAAACGAACATACTTGCACGAGAATCTATGTATAACGACTTAAAAGTCCTGATTTTATTTTTTTCCTGTTTTTCAGCTCACACAGTATTTGCTGACAACCCACAGCAGGATATTACGCTGATTTATTCCGGCAACCTGAATGGTGAACTCGAACCTTGCGGTTGCGCGGAAGAGACTGACCTGGGCGGCATCAAACGACGCGCATCAATAATTCAGTCCCTCCGCAAAAAGCAGCCGGAGCTTGTCCTGATTACATCAGGCGGCCTGTTAAGCAGTGAGTCTCCTCGCGACCGGCTTAAAGGCGAATACATACTCAAGGGCATTTCCATGATGAAGTATGATGCTATTGGCATACAATGGCTTGACCTTGCTTATGGCACCGAATTTATAAAAAAAACAGCCCTCCCCCTGGTAAGTTCGAACTGGCATGATGATACATTTGCAAAAAAACAACTTATCCAGCGAGGCAAACTCTCTCTGGCGTTCTTTAACTGGCTTGACCCCAAAAAAGCACCACAACGACAAATGCAAGGTGAACACCAGGTTGTTGACAACAATAGAGAGGCGCTGCTCAAATCGCTTACACAAGCCAAAAAAGATCACGCCATTACGGTCCTCTCTACCACACTGTCTCTGAAAAAAGCACGCAAACGTTTCTCATTCGATGATATCGACATTTTATTATTACGCTCCGCCCATGAAGTA
>JAUWSG010000224.1 GCA_030610155.1 Gammaproteobacteria bacterium | reverse complement strand
TTACTGGAACGTGGTGTCAGGGGTGATCTGGACACTAAAGGCCATGGCATTGGCCTGGCGATGGTCAACGATATAATAGAGATTTATTCCGGCACGCTCAGTATTGATAAAAGCGATCTGGGCGGCTCCAGAATAAAAGTACATGTTCCTTTAAAATGAACCTGTAAATAACCCCGTTAGTTGTTCATTGCGCCCTGGTCAATCCAGTCTCTGATTGTTTTTATTTCCTGTTTGCTTAATTGTTCACGATCACCATGTGGCATTCTGAGGGACGGGTCTGCGCGACCCTCTACCAGGACAACCAGTGTGCTGGACAAGCTGTCACCGGCTGTTATCACGGGTCCAAATTTGGTGCCGGTCATGAGTCCTTGATAACTGCCTATATTAAAACCACTTTTGATAAGGCCTGCTCCACCATCGAGGTGACATTCTGCGCAATGTTTATCAAGGATGGGTTTCACATTTTGCGAATAACTGGCTTTTTCGGTGCTACTGCAAGCTGAGAGCAGAGTAAAAACAGATAAAACGGAGACTAATAAGCGAATCGAATTTTGCATGGTGCTCTCCCGAGAGTATTCAGATCACAAGTATAGTTAATGACGTGTATTAATATATTAGCTCATACTTATTCTTAAATCTAAGAAAATAATTGTGAAAAGTCAGTTTATATTGAAAGTGTGAATACAGGATAAATCGGGATTCTGATCCTTGATTTAGAAATTAGACAGGATCGACCAGCTCAAGATAGGTAACAAAAATTCACTACTATTTAAGCTGTAAGGGAATGTTGATGCACCCATAAACAATATATTCGTATATTACCATTTACTTATTAATTGTTTACGACTAGACTGATTCGCATTAATTGTCTGTTTTAAAAGGAGCCGCTTCAATGAGCTTATTAGCCGGGTACCGGGTAAAAATTCTTCTTCTTTTCTTCATCCTGATGATTTGTTCAATTAGTGCGCTTGCAGGTGACAAGGCGGCCGGTAAAGAAAAATCCATGTTATGTATGGGTTGTCACGGCGCTGAAGGCATTAGTGTTAGCCCTGAAATTCCAAATCTCGCCGGGCAAAAACCGGTCTACCTGGTAAATACCATAAAAGATTTTCGCGCCGAAGTGCGTAAAAACCCGATCATGAATTCGATGGTCAAGGGGCTGAGTGATGCGGATATCGATAATCTGGCGGCTTATTATTCAAGCTTGAAATAAACCACGTTGTTTTCTCTATTGTGGCTGGATGCAGTGTGATATCTCCTAAAATTCTATTTTGTATCAGAGGCAAGAAATTCCTATGTCAGATGATGAAGTAAAAAATCCTGAAAAACCGGGGCGTCGTTATTTTCTCGAGACTGTAACGGGCGTAGTCGCAGGCGCGGGTGTTTGCGGGGCCGCCTGGCCATTTATCAGTAGCATGAATCCTTCTACCGATGTGCTGGCAAAATCCACGGCGGAGGTTGACCTGGGTGATATTGCCGTTGGTGAAGCTAAAACAGTTGAATGGCAGGGTAAACCGGTTTTTATATTACACCGCACGCCAGAACAGATCGCTGAAGTAAGAAAATCAGTTGATACCAAGGACCCGACGCCGGACGAACAGCGCGTACAAAAACCGGAGTGGCTGGTGGTTGTTGGTTTGTGTACACACCTGGGTTGTGTCCCTTCACGAAAAGACAAAGGCTGGTTCTGTCCTTGTCATGGCAGTGTGTATGACAATAGTGGCCGAATTCTCAGTGGCCCGGCACCCAAAAATCTGATATTGCCGGAATACGAATTTCTGACTGAAAACAGAATCTTGATCGGGAAGAAAGAGGGCTAGGACGATGAGCAAATTAATGAGCTGGGTCGATGCGCGTTTTCCCTTAAGTAAATTTATTAAAGAAGATCTGACCGATTATCCTACGCCTCGCAATCTGAGCTACTGGTGGAACTTTGGCTTTCTTGCCGGTTTTGTTCTTGTGTTACAAATTATAAGCGGTATTTTTCTTGCGATGCATTATAAAGCAGATGCCAGCCTGGCTTTTGATTCTGTTGAGCATATTATGCGTGAAGTCAATTACGGCTGGCTGATTCGTTATGTGCATTCAACAGGTGCTTCAGCTTTTTTTGCGGTCATCTTTATCCACATGGCACGCACACTTTATTATGGTTCATACCGGGCGCCGCGCGAGTTAATGTGGTGGACAGGGCAGGGCCTGTTGTTATTACTTATGGCGACTGCTTTTATGGGTTATTTGCTGCCCTGGGGGCAAATGTCTTATTGGGGGGCGCAAGTTATCACTAATTTGTTTCGTGCAACCCCTTTTATCGGTGATGAGGTTGTTGTCTGGTTACGTGGTGGTTTTTCAATTGGTGATGCGACCTTGACGCGTTTCTTTGCGTTACATTATTTATTTCCGTTTTTAATTGTTGCTGTGGTGTTGATACATTTAGTCGCACTGCATTCGGTGAAAAGCAGTAATCCATCAGGCATAAACCTGGCGGAAAAAGATAACATTCCTTTTCATCCCTATTTTACTGCCAAGGATTTTTATGGGCTTGGGGTGTTTTTGATTATTTTTTGTTATTTTGTTTTCTTTATGCCGCAATTTTTTATCGAAGCTGATAACAATATCCCGGCCAATCCGCTGAAAACTCCGACGCATATTGTGCCCGAATGGTATTTTCTGCCTTTTTATGCCATTTTGCGGTCGATTCCGGATTTACTCGGTGGTGTGATTGCGATGGGTCTGTCAGTGATGATATTTGCAGCGATGCCTTTTCTGGACCGCAGTAGTATTCCCGGCGGTGCCCGTTACCGACCGTTCTACAGAGTACTTTTTTATGTCTTTGTTATTGATGTCATCGTATTAGGTTATGTGGGCGCCAAGCCACCTACTGGTGTGCTGGTTGTGGTTGGCCAGGTTTCGACGTTCATTTATTTTGGATTATTTGCCTTGTTGCCATTTCTGTCCATAAAAGAGGACAAGTGGTTACGCAAGCGGGGCTTGCCTGCGGAAGTGGACGTTCTGATCAAGAGCGAGTCTGAAGAAATTGAGAAAAAAGCGAAAAAAAATACATGAGGTATATATTAACATCACTTTTGTTTTCAGGGCTGTTGTGTTTTCCGCTTGCTAATGCGTGGGCATCATCGGATGCGCCGCTTGCAGATATTGATTTTGATCGCAGTAGTGAAAGCATCAAGCGCGGTGCGTATGCTGCAAAAAATACGTGTATGATTTGCCACAATCTGAAATACATTAAATACCTGAATTTGCTTGAAATCGATTTCACACAAAGCGAAGTTGACACTTTTCGTGGTAAAGCCGCCTTTGATTCCCCGATAAAAAGTTCTACCTCACCCGAGGTTGCACAAAAATTATTTGGAATGGTGCCACCTGATTTGTCATTAATGGCAAAAGCACGACGCGGTGGGGCCAGGTATATTTATACATTATTGACCAGCTACCAGGTTAACAATGAAGGTGTTGTTGAAAATCATTTGTTTCCAGGCATAAAAATGCCAGACCCATTGACATACGCTTACAGAACAGATGAAGCCAGGCAGAAGGAATTAAAACAAACAATACAGGATGTTGCGGTTTTCCTCGAATGGGCGGCTGACCCGAGAGCAGGGGAAAGGCGTCATTTAGGTATGTATGTTATCGGGTATTTAATTGTGCTGACGTTCCTGTTTTATTTATTAAAGCGCAAGATCTGGAGCAGGTTGGATTAGCTTGTGATTGTTATGTGTTGTAAATAAAAAAACCGGGGTAAGCCCCGGTTTTTTTATGACTCATGATTCGTGTTAGAACAGGGCGATAAATTCCGCAGTCAGCATATCTGCATCTGTTGTGCCCGTATCCGTTGTGTTCCACTCAAGTAAAATGGACAGATTGTCAGCAGGCGTATAGATACCCGCAAGGGTAATAATATCTGTATCACTTCCTGGACCATCAAAGCTGATGGTTTCATAACGACCGGTAATAGCAAATTTGTTACCAAAATCGTAGTTACCAAGTAGTAAAATAGACGTGTCGATGATGGCATCTCCAGTCAGTATTTCAAATACAGCGGTAAGTTTGTCTCGGGTGTAAACGGCATTAAAATCCATGACATTCCCTGCAGCAGTTATATCATTGTCCTGTGTGACAT
>JAUWSG010000218.1 GCA_030610155.1 Gammaproteobacteria bacterium | reverse complement strand
TCCAGCACGATGGTGTCGGAGGTTATACTGAGTCGCGTACCCACTTAAAACTCGACTCATCAGTAACTTTAGTGGCTGGGTTTTTACTCTTATCATTAGATGGTAGTGATTTGGCATGACCACCCAGGCCAAACATTGACTCTCGGTTTGTTTTAGACCAACCCCTAACCTTCTAAGAAAATCTTCCTTATCAATCGTCTTTTCAAATATTCGACGACGCTCTAAACCACGTCCAATCACATGGTAATAACCACCCGGAATATGCAATCGTCCTGTTCTCGGCATGACAATAGTTTTACTTTGCCATGCTTACAAAAAGCATACTTCAAACTCGTTAAGTTATTAAGTTATCAGTGTCCCCTAAACTTTCTCAGTGTCCCCTAAACTTTCCTCTGTTATACCCAGGTAGAAAAGCGTTCTGCCGGCATGGGGCGGGCGATGTGATAGCCTTGTGCGATATCGCAACCCAGATCTGTCAGCATATCCAGCATTTCCTGGCTTTCCACACCCTCTGCCACCACTTTCATATTAAGCTCATGGCCCAGCATGATGCAGGTTTTGACGATAGACCGTGCTTCCTTGTCTTCCAGCATGGCCAGGATAAAACTTTGATCAATTTTAAGTTCGGTAAACGGAATTCGATGTAATTGTGACAAGGAGGAATAACCGGTACCAAAATCATCAATCGATAAGCCAAATCCTTTCATCCGCAGACGAGTAAGAACATCCAGCGACGTCACCAACTCCCCCATCAAGGTACTTTCGGTGACTTCAAACGTCAGCATCGTGGGATCAAGATTCTGGTTCTGAAACATATCAGACAACTGCTCCGGTAAAGTCAGGCTGGTAATATTGTCAGCGGAGATATTGACAGAAACTTTGGTACTGAGGCCTTTATTTTGCCATGTCCGGTTTTGTTCAATCGCTAGCTCAATGACCTGTGACGTTAAATCGACAATCAAACCATTTTGTTCTGCCAGTGAAATAAATCTGCCAGGGTAAATCAATCCCCGCTCGGGATGCTGCCAACGCACCAGCGCTTCCACCCCACTCAACGCACCACTTTTAAGATCCACTTGAGGCTGATAATGCAAGACCAGTTGTTGATCCTCTATGGCCCGTCTGAGTTCTTCCACTGATGGTAACTGGGCTTGTGGTGTCTGATAACGTTCCTTTTGCCGACGTTTTTGAGTGATTTCCTGAACAAGTGTTTGTAAGGCGCCAATCTTCAGCGGCTTGGTCAAACTTGCTGCCACGTTAAGCGCATGTGCCCGGGCCAGTTTTTCAGCTGAATACAACACACCCTTGTCATGACCGCTAACCAGTACCAATGTGGCACGACATTTATTCCGGGCAAGTATACGAATGACCTCAATGCCGTCCATATCCGGCATTTTAAGATCCAGTAAAATAATATCATCGGGACCCGGCGATTGAGCAATGAATTCACGCGCGCGTGTAAAAACATGACCATCAAAACCAATCGCCTCTACAGCCGCACAAAGCATATATGCTGTATGTACATCATCATCAACAATAAATAGTCTGGTATGCATATAAACCCACTCCCATTTTTACTCTTGATAGTGTAAAAACAGTTTATCTATTTTCTTCTGATACCATTCTTATCCTTATGCCTTTAATAAATCCGTTTCCTTAACTGTTATATTTATCTCACCCTCAACACTTCTGCCGACAAGCTGTTAATCGAGTAATTCGCGCACCCGTTTTAACAACGCGTAGGTGCCATATGGTTTCTGCAACGCCTGTCGATAAAGATCATCATTGACCAGTTCTTTGTGGCGGTTTTCATTAAAACCGCTGGCCAATTGAATTTTAATTTCTGGATATTTCTCAGCGACTGCAGCCGCAAGCTGGTAACCGTCCATGCCCTGCATAATCACATCAGTCAATACCAGGTCCACCTGCTCAGTTTCAAGGATCTTTAATGCTGTTTCCCCACTTTCAGCACATAACACCCGATAGCCTTGCGTACGAAATATTTCAGAAGCCAAGTCACGAAGTGCCTGCTCATCATCAACCACCAGGATCGATTCATTACCCTGCAAATTCGTTATATCAACCGGAACATGCGTACTGGAGAAATCGTCTTTTTGTCGAAATCGGGGGAAGTACAAGGAAAAACGCGAGCCATGGCCTGGCTCAGAATAGACGTGAATAGCGCCTTTACTCCGTTGCATGAAGCTATACACCTGGCTCAATCCCAAACCGGTTCCCTGGTCACCCTTGGTAGTATAAAAAGGATCAAATATACGGCTCTGAATTTCTTTATCCATGCCGGAACCCGTATCAGTAATTGACAGGATGACATAGTCACCCGCCGTCAAACCAAGACTGTTTGCCGCTTCTGGAACAAGATGTTCATTGCGGGTCGCCATGGTCAATATGCCGGCCGACTTCATGGCATGCATTGCATTAATACTGATATTGAGTAAAGTGTCTTCCAGGTCACTGCTGTCAAGATAAATCATCCAGATATCGTCCGTCAGATCCATGACCAGTTTGATTCGCGGGGTCAATGTTTTTTCCAGCATATGCTGTTCATCTTTGAGCAACTCATTGAGCTCGACACTTTCGGCCTCTGCTACCTTATAACGTGAGAAGGCCAGTAATTTTTGTGTTAATTTGCTACCACGTTGACCGGCATGCTGAATTTCAGTGGCATAATTTGAGAACTTGGGGTCCCCTGCAAGGCCTTCTTGCAACAACTCAGAATAACCAATGATGACACCCAGCATATTGTTATAATCATGCGCAATACCGCCTGTCAGTTTACCCAGGGCATCCATTTTCTGCGTACGTCGCAGCTGTTCTTCCTGTTGCCTTTGTAACGTCAAATCGACACAGGAGCCCATAAATTGACGAGCTCCTCCCTCCGAGACCAGCAATTCCGCTACCGACAAACGCATCGGAAACAAATCACCACTTTTACGTTGCGCAAACAATTCACGTTCGATACCCACAACACGTGCCTCACCCGTTTCAAGATAGCGGGATAAATAACTATCGTGTTTCTGTTTGTGAGGCTCTGGCATCAACATACTAATATTCTCACCTACTACTTCGTCTGCCGTGAATCCGAACATGACTTCTGCCATAGGATTCATATTTAAGACTTGCCCACGCTCATCAATAGTAATGATACCAACCTGCATTGTATTCAGCATCTTCTCAAGGTTCTGTTGATGCTGTTGCAGTTTAAGTTCGTTTTGATTACGTTCGGTGATATCATCCACCAACGAAGCAACACCAATAACATTTCCATCTGCGTCAACCAGTGGTGTGTTAAACCATTCACACAGTATTGTTCTTCCGTCTTTGGTGATATTTTCGTTTACATTATGGCTTCCACCATTTTCATGTAACAGATTTTGCCATATGATATTGATTTCCTCACGCATGCTTTCGGGAAGAATACACTCGGTAACATGTTTGCCCCTCACTTCTTCCTTTTTAAAACCAAAAATACGTTCCGCAGCCGGGTTCCAGTCCACAAATTCAAAATGCGTATTCCACTCGATCACGCCCAGCGGGGTCTGATCGCGATGCAAGGATAAGCGCTCCTTGCTTTCGTCAGCAGCCTGCCGGAGACGATATTGTTCCGAGACATCATGGAACACCAGAATAGTCCCGATGATTCCACCTTGTTCATCACGTATAGGCGCAGCACTATCTGCTATTTGATATTCAGCGCCATCTTTTGCAATCAAGGTTGTATGATTACTTAATGTAATAATATCGCCTGTCGCCAGCACCTTGCTGACCGGGTTTTCAATTGACTCACGAGTGCGCTCGTCAATAATAGGAAAAACATCCTCCAACAGACGTCCATTTGCATCAACGAGTAACCACCCTGTGAGTTGCTCGGCAATCGGATTCATGCGCGTAATCTTACCTTCGGTATCGGTGGCAATGACCGCATCACCAATACTGTCCAGCGTTAAAGACAGGTTCTGTTCACTTTCACTTAACTGTAAACGATCATCCTCAATTTTTTCAGCCATCAGGTTAAAGGCTGTGGCTGCTTGCGAAACTTCATCATGCCCGGTAATCGGAAGCCGCACAGAAAGATCGCCATCTGCCACTTTACCCGCCGCATCACCTAGTTCACTGAGACGCCTGGTCAGTGTCAACCCAACGAGCAAGAGTAAAATGACGCTAAGAAATATTTCAATACTGGCAATTACAATGCCCGACCGCCGGCACACAGACAAGACATAAATAATAGTAGTGGTATCGTAACCGATTTCCATCAACCCGACCTGGTAACCTGCAAGGTAGATTTTTTCGGTAAATCGATAAAGTTTTCCCGGACTGGGTCCCGACAAGTGAGCCTTGAAATGTTGCAAATCAAACCCGGTATGTGG
>JAUWSG010000035.1 GCA_030610155.1 Gammaproteobacteria bacterium | reverse complement strand
TACGTGGCCTTAATGGCCCGCCCTGAGCATGCGCTCGCGGGCCCTATTATCATCCAGTAAACTCTATAAGCTTCAGCTCGGTGCGATAGCTTGCTATTATGCACTCAGCAGGATTGACGATATTAACAGGAGATCAACATGTCCATAGAAATAGCAAAACAATGGCTGGCAGACGCGGTCGCGACGGTAAATGCAAAAGACCATCATGCGAACATGGATTTAATCTCCCAACGGGTCAATCTACTCGGCGTACCCGGCCATGAAACAATCAGTTACGAGCAATGGTCCTCTCAATGTAAACACGAATTTGAAAACAATATATTAAAAAGTGTACGCTATGAGGGTTTAAAAATAATCGCAGAAAAAAATCCCGCATCATGTTTAAAACTTACGAAACCGTTGAGGCTAGCGATGGCCAAATAAATGCGCAAGGTGTAGAGATCTTGCTGGAGAAAGAAGAGGACAACAAATGGCGCCTGGTACAGGAACGTATCCTGCCTCCCGATGAAGCCGCGCACGACCAGCTGCTCCACTAACCCGTGAACCTCATAAAGGATTAGCCACAACAGATTTTATCATTTATTTACAGGAACTATATTAGCATGAAATTGTTTTTCAAAATATTTTTCAGAATTATTCGTATTCTTCTTGGCCCTGTTATTTTACTGCTTGAAATGATAACAACACCCAAGGGCATTACACGCACACCGGAAGAACAACAACGACTGGACCAGAAAACCGAAAATCTGGTTCTGTATCAATACAAAACATGTCCATTTTGCGTGAAAGTCAGACGTACTATTGCCAGCCTGTCTCTTAATATAGAAACCCGTGATACTCAACGCGACCCGGCCATTCGTGAACAATTATTACAGGGTGGCGGACAAATCAAGGTCCCTTGTCTGAAAGTGACAGACGAGAACGGCGCGATAACCTGGATGTATGAATCAGACAGGATTGTTCAATATTTACAGGAGAGCTTTGCCTACATGGATGTAGGTAAGGGGCGATAGCAGGACGCGGTAGCTTTGCCTACATGGATGTAGGTAAGGGGCGATAGCAGGACGCAGTAGCTTTGCCTGAAGCACGGCCTTCACTTACTTACCCGCCACAAGCTTTGGATATAACTTTCTGGATATAACTTTCTGGATATAACTACAGATTGCGCAATAAAAAGCTTACGCGAAGAATATTACACAAAAATAAAGCCGTGCCCCGTCTTTAAAACCGGGCACGGCCTCAGAACGACTGGTACTATTTACTAGTATTAACCAGTTGTTACTTGTGTTGCTTGTGGACCCTTAGGACCATCTTCCACTTCATAATTAACCGTTGCACCTTCTGCTAATGAACGGAAACCGTCTGAAGAAATCGCAGAGAAGTGAACAAACACGTCTGCGCTGCCGTCAGCAGGAGAAATAAAACCAAAACCTTTAGAATCGTTGAACCATTTAACTGTACCTGTTGCCATGTAATCGAACTCCTAATATCAAAAAAATTGTAAATTTAAACTGCAAGTTATACCTGGCACAAACAGGAGAGTACTAAACGGAACTTCTGTAAAGGCGCTGAATATCATGCAATAACACGCTGAAGTATACAGTAAAACTCAAAAAAGTACCTATTATTTCTTCATTTCGCCCTTTTAAATCAATGCCACAGCCAGATCTACAGGAATTCCCCGGCGGGCAATCTCTTCATTATCTCGCTTTTTTTGCATAAACAACGTTCTGAACAGCACTTTAGCTACAAAAAACCGTTTGTAGCGCTGCAAACCTGCATTTTAGCTATAAACAAGCATTCCTTAATCGCTGATTGTTATTTATGGCCTGTTTTCCTGTATTACGCAGGTAAGTCACACTCAAATAACATAGATCTTCATACAGAGATTGCTTTGAGTGACATGGCCTAATAGGATACGTCCGTAATGACAACCAGCGCCCAACAGATATTAAATAAAACATTCGGTTATAGCGAATTCCGTCATCATCAGTCTGACATTATTCAGGCTTTACTGGATGGCCAAGACACATTGGTTTTAATGCCCACAGGAGGCGGAAAATCATTATGTTTCCAGATTCCAGCATTGATCCGTGACGGTGTGGGCATTGTCATTTCACCGCTTATCGCCTTGATGCAGGACCAGGTAGATGCGTTAGTTCAGTCTGGCATTCGCGCGGCCTACCTGAATTCCACTCTCGATAATCAGACCCAGCAACAAACTGAACAACAGCTACTCAATGGTGAAATCGATTTGCTGTATATTTCACCCGAACGTTTGATGACAAACCGCATGTTGAACCTGCTTGGGCAATCCCGCATTTCCTTGTTCGCGATTGATGAAGCACATTGCGTATCCCAGTGGGGGCATGACTTTCGCAAAGAATACCAGCAACTGCGAATTTTACATGAACGTTTCCCGGACGTACCGCGCATCGCCCTGACCGCTACCGCTGACAAACGTACGCGCAATGAAATTATTGAACAATTAAACCTGCATGATGCAAAAATCTTTATTAACAGCTTCGATCGTCCCAATATCTGTTACACGATTAGCGAAGGTCAAAATAGCCGTGAACGCTTATGGAATTATATCCAGCAGCATCATCCCGATGATGCGGGCATTATTTATTGTCTTTCACGCAAAAAAGTGGAAAGTGTGGCTGAATGGTTAAGCACGAAAGGACTCACAGCCCTGCCCTATCATGCCGGATTATCGGCTGAAATACGCCAACAACACCAACAGCGCTTTCTGCGTGAAGACAAGGTGATTATTGTCGCGACCATAGCCTTCGGAATGGGCATTGATAAGCCGGATGTACGATTTGTCGCACATCTGAGCCTGCCCAAGAGTATTGAAGCTTATTACCAGGAAACCGGCCGCGCCGGTCGTGATGGCGCGCCGGCCAATGCATGGATGGCATATGGCCTGCAGGATGTCATCACATTACGCCAAATGTCACAGGACACCAACGCCAGTGACGAGTTCAAACGCATCCAACATCACAAACTCGAAGCGATGCTGGGCCTGTGCGAACAAACGACGTGTCGCCGACAAACCATTCTGGCCTATTTTGATGAAACCAATAAAGAAGCTTGTGGGAATTGTGACACCTGTATCAACCCGCCAAAAACCTGGGATGCCACAGAAGCGACACGTAAAGCCCTGTCCTGTATTTATCGTACCGGCCAGCGTTTCGGTGTCAACTACGTGATTGATGTTCTGCGAGCCAAAGATGATGAACGCATAAAACAAAATCAGCACGATAAAATTACTACCTTCGGTATCGGCAAGGAATTAACCGGTGTTCAATGGCGGAGTATTTTCCGCCAATTGATCGCACTGGGGTATATCAAAAGTGATGTTGAAGGTCATGGCATGCTGCAACTCACCGAACAGGCCCGACCATTGTTACGCGGAGAGATTGAATTACATCTTCGGCATCAACAAAAAGAAAAAGCTGTCAGCAGAAAAGATACTAAAAAACCGGCCTTACGTAATCTTGATGAATCCCTGTTTAACGCATTACGTGAACATCGATTGGCAATCGCCCAGGAACAGGCCGTGCCACCTTATATTATTTTTCACGACAGCACACTTCAGGAAATGGCACGCAAGCACCCTGCCAGCCTTGAAGAACTGCGTTACATTTCTGGCGTTGGCGAACAAAAGCTGAAAAAATTCGGCCAATCGTTTCTCGATGTGATTAACGACAATCCGCTCCCTGATCTGTTAAAAAACCAGCTTAGTGACACGATCAACGAAACCCTGTTTCTGTTTTCACAAAGCAAGGACATCAATACCATTGCACTTGAACGCGGCATTACCGGGTCAACTGTTTACACACACCTCGCGGATGCCATTGAAGCGGGACTGCTGGATCCCCGTGATGTGCTTTGCCTGGATAATGAAGAATACAAAGAAATTGTTAATGCGCTGGAGATGTTTGGTGACGGTGATGAGCAACGTTTAAAACCCGTTTTCGAAGCACTGGATGAAAATTATGACTACGGTGTCCTCAAATGCGTCCAGGCCAGCCTTTAAAAGCGCTTGATATAACCTACTGATAATTCATTAATTTTTACAATCACAACTCGATCTTTACTATATAAGAATTTTCTTATATACTTCCCAATTATTGACTACCTACATTACTGACTAGCTACAACAGGGGAATAATTGATGAGTATTGAGCGTATTGTTTTAATGTTTGCCGGTTTTATGGTTTTACTGAGCGTTGTTTTATCACAAGCCCATTCAGTTTACTGGCTGGGTTTCACCGCCTTTATCGGTGTTAATATGCTGCAAAGTGCATTTACCGGTTTTTGCCCATTAGCGATAATTTTGAAAAAGTTCGGTAAAAAGTCGGGTTCTGCATTTGCCTGATAATCCGGACTCACTATCTTCACAATTTTAAAAGGCGTTCTTTCGAACGCCTTTTTTATTGCCTGCTTCAACACAATTTATCAATCTATATAGTACTTTCTATTTATAGTTTATTTTTATCACGATTTAAACGACTGTTTTTAATAAAAAATTTCACACTGAAAACTTTTCGCAATTTCTTGACTATACGACTTGGTCTTCTAGAATAATCATATACTTCGTCACCCCTGGAGGAGACGTATCATGAATATTCGTACCACCACCGATCCAATCACTCTCCGAGAAGTAAGCAACCCTGAAGACCATCCCTGTGTGTATGAGGGTGATGGCGATAATGGCATTACCATTTATTTCGAAAATGAAGATAACCGTAAAACCTATATGGATCTGAAGACCGGGGGCAATATTGTCCTGCAAAGCAATGATTCGGATGACTATGTCGCAGAAGGCTAATCAGTATTAAATCACGCATGCTTTGAGTCCAGCACTTCATCTAGCAATGTGGGAACGTGGATGAAAACGCCAGCCAACACAACACAACTGGATTTTGATGAAGAAGACTTCCTTTATAACTATAGGGTCTGGGATAGTGCCGTCGCCATCCAATTAGCGCGACTACACAATATTGCGCTTGATGAGCAACAGTGGACAATCATTTACGCGCTGCGTAACCACTACTTATCGTACGGCACTATCCCGCTACAACGTCATATCTGCCAGATCAATAAAATGAACAACAATTGCATTGATATGATATTCGACCAGCATGGTATTGAAGCCTGGCGAATTGCCGGCCTGCCTGATCCGGGCGAAGAAATAAAAGCCTATTTATAGCTGAGCATTGGAAAGATGAACAAAATTGAGAACACCGACATGACCAGGCGCTTGTTTTTTCTATTACCGGATATCGAGCATACAAAACGTGTTGTAGAAGACCTGATGACAAACAAGGTTGATAAAAGACATATGCATGTTATTGCCCGTGATGATATCGACACTACAGATCTACCATCTTCATCGAGTCGTCAAAAAAATGATACAGCTTTCAGAATTGAACGCATGTTCTGGAGTGGCAATCTGATACTCTTTTTTCTATCCGCCATCGCAGCCATCACCATGTTGGTAATGGGTAACATCGCGATAGCGTTAGTATTTGCGGGCATTATGCTAGTGAGTTTTATCCGCGGACAACGGTTTGCGGTGACAATTCCCAATGCCCATATGACCGAGTTTATCAGCGCCCTGGAACACCGTGAAATTTTGCTAATGGTCGATTTACCCCTTAGCCGCATTGCCGAGATTGAAGACATCGTACAATCTCATCATCCGGAAGCGATCGTCGGGGGTGTGGGCTGGACGGTAGAGGCGCTACATTTGTAGGTAGACTTTACTCATCTGATTAGTGGATCTGGTGCCTGTTAACTCTCGATCAAACCATCAGTGGATTGTGTATCCATTTTATTCGCTTTATCTCCCTGACTGGCTGACTTGTCCATTTCATCATGGCCATGATTCTTTAACCATGAATGATTTTTGTTAAAGTCCTTAAAAGCCTCAGCGGAAAAACCTTTATGCTCGCCTTTATGTGCATCACAACCTTCGCCGCCTGCAAATGACACTGTGGAAATCATGGTAATAGATACTATTGATAATAAACGGATAAGCTGTTTTTTCATTTAATCATCTCCATTCAGAACACTGCTATGTTTGGGTGTATTGCTTAAGGAACCTCTGATTAAGTCTACGCCACATCCCGAATCATACAAGTGTTATCCTGAAATCACCCAATAGAATATCATTACAGGGAGAACAAAAAGTATAATGGCAAAACTTGCAACGCCTGAAAACAGGTCAATCTATGCCGTTGATTACCAGCAATTTTTCATGCGTCATCTCGGCCATTGTATAAGGAATACCACCGACGCCCAGACCCGACGTCCGGTGGCCGGCAAATGGCATCCAATCAACCCGGAATGCAGTATGGTCATTCACCATCACTGCCGCCGCATCCAGACGCTGTGCACTTTGAAATGCACGTTGAATATCACGGGTAAACACGGCTGCCTGAAATGATACAGATAATGAATTGGCCTGTTGTATTACCTGCTCAATATCGTCATAACCATAAACACATACCACTGGCCCGAACACTTCCAGCGTTGAAACTTTTGCATCCGCCGCCGGATCAAGCAAGATGGTGGGCTGGTAACAAGTCTTACTAATGCGTTCTCCGCCAGAGGCCAGGCCGGCACCCGCCGAAACAGCTTCGTTAACCCACTGCTCAACCCGATCCACTTCACCTGGTTTAATCAGGGGGCCCACTTCCGTCTTGATATCGGTTGGATCACCGACTTTCAAATTCGTTGCGATGGCTTTCAGGGCATCTATAAATGTCTGTTTGATTGTGTTATCGACGAACACGCGTTGCACAGAGACGCAAACTTGCCCGGCATGATAAAATGCGGCTTTGGCAATCGAGGGAACGGTCTTTGATAAATCCGCATCCCCTGCCACTATCACCGGTGCAACTCCGCCATGCTCAAGTGAACAACGTGTACCCGGCGCAATTTGCCGACGTAATTCCCAACCCACTTTAGCGGAACCAATAAAAGTTAAAAACGCTACGCGGGAATCTGAAATCAGTTTTGCTGCCGTATCACGCTCACAGACACATGACTGACACCAGCCATCAGGTAGTCCGGCTTTATTCACAAGCTCTACAAAACGTAAACAACTAAGAGGAGTATTCGCCGCAGGCTTGACAATGACCGGGCAGCCACAGGCAATGGCGGGCACGACCTGATGCACAATCAAATTAAGTGGATGGTTAAATGCACTCACAGCCAGTACCACACCAATCGGTTCCTTGACGGTAAAAGCCAGGCGCCCGACACCAGCAGCCGTTAGATCCATCGGTATCTGCTCACCTTTAAGCTGGGCAATTTCTTCACGTGCCAGCTCAACACCATTAATCGCACGCGCAACTTCTATTTTTGCATCCGCAAGTGGCTTACCACCTTCCCGCGCAATCATGATTGAAAACTCGTCTGCCTTCTCCTGCATCAGACTCTGCAATTTTTTCAGTATTTCAATGCGTCTATAGGCAGGCAACCATTGCCCTCGATCCTTATATAACTGTTCAGCCTTGCTTAACATTACATCGGCTGCTTGCCAGTTATTCAACGCCACCTCTTCGATTAACTCACCATCGTAGGCTTGCAGAACTTTTAATTTTTTTGCATCGCTCATGACACGTTTCCTGTTGCTATGAAATAAATATCGCAGGTGGTCAGAGCAGACAAATCCGCTCTGCCAATTCGTCAATGAGTACACGTTTATTCTCCGAATAATCAACCTGAAGATCCACCAGGTGCACCCCACCCTCATCATAGCACTGCTGTAATAATGGCACGAATTCTTCAGCAGATTTCACCCGATGGCCATGTGCATTATAACTATTAGCATAAGCAACAAAATCCGGGTTATTAAACTCCAGCCCCCAATCAGCAAACCCCGCATCCGCCTGTTTCCAGCGAATCATGCCATATGAATCATCTCTCAATATCAGCACAACGAGATTCAGTTTTAATCTGACGGCCGTTTCCAGTTCCTGGCTATTCATCATAAAACCACCATCACCGCAAATGGCCATCACACGACGTTCGGGATACAACATCGATGCCATCATGGCCGAAGGTAATCCCGCACCCATTGTCGCCAGCGCATTATCGAGCAAAATTGTATTGGGTTGCGAGGTCCGATAATTTCGTGCGAACCAGATTTTATATACGCCATTATCCAGCGCAAGTATGCCGTCAACGGGCATGACCTTGCGCACATCGGCAACCACTCGCTGTGGAATCATTGGGAATCGCGGATCATCAATGCCTTCATGTATATGCTCAAACACTTTATCCTTAACACGCATGAAATAACTAAAATCATGTTCAGCTACCAGTTCAAGCTTGTCAGCCAAATCTAAAAAAGTAGTCGCGATATCACCGACCAGCTCCAATTGGGGAAAATACACTTCATCCACTTCTGCCGTATTAAAATTAATATGGATAACCTTTTTACCGCCGACTTCCATAAAAAATGGTGGCTTTTCAACAACATCATGCCCGGCGTTTATGACCAGGTCGGCATGATCTATCGCACAATGCAAATAATCACCGCTGGACAACGCGGCTGTGCCAACATACATCTCATGGTACCCCCCCACGGCGCCTTTACCCATCTGGGTATTACAAAATGGAATACCTGTCTTTTCAATAAAAGCCTTTAGTGTCTTAAATATTCGCTTGCGATTAGCACCCGCACCAATGAGCAACAAAGGGTGTTTTGCAGCCCGAATCATTTCTACCGCTGAATTTATAGCATGTTTGTTTACAATCGGACGGCAGGGTGGATTAACATCAAAAACATGATCAGAGTCACCCCGCTCTGCGGCGATGTCCTCAGGTAATTCAAGATGAACCGCACCTGGCCGTTCCTCTTCAGCCAATCGAAAAGCCTCCCTCACCAGAGCAGGAATAGTGTTTACATTAACGATCTGCTTGGCAAACTTGGTAATCGGCCGCATCATGTCGACGACATCCACTATCTGGAAGCGACCTTGCTTGCTTTTTTTGATGGGCTTTTGACCTGTGATCATCAACATCGGCATGGCGCCCAATTGCGCATACGCGGCGGGTGTCACCAGATTGGTTGCGCCCGGCCCCAATGTGGCAAGACACACACCCGCCTTGCCGGTCAGTCGACCATAGGTGGCCGCCATAAAACCTGCACCTTGTTCATGTCGGGTCAGAATCAGTTTAATCCGGGAGGTACGCAGTGATTCCAGTAGATCCAGATTTTCTTCTCCCGGCACACCGAAAATATATTCCACACCTTCATTTTCCAACGCCTTAACAAACAGGTCGGAAGCTTTTATTTTTTTTCCACTCAGGATGACGAACTCCTGAAAATATCTGTTCACCGCAAAGGCGCAAAGCGCGCAAAGAAAAACATATTAATTTTTAAAATATTGGAAAACGGTTTTCTGAAAACCATAATATATTACCTTAGTAAATCATGGGCATTAATTATTTTTAATTTTAATTAAATCAATCTTTGCGTGCTTTGCGCCTTTGCGGTGAATACAGCTGTTAAACCCAACACAAGAAAAACAAACAAAATCAGAACTAATGGCCCACCTTCGTCGAATATACGGACTAATCAGGCACGCGACATAAAATCACCCGTATCAGTATTAATCTTGATCTTTTCACCCGATGACAAATACTCAGGCACCTGTACAACCAGACCGGTACTCAAGGTTGCCGGTTTGGTTCTTGCCGATGCTGACGCACCTTTGATGCCGGGCGAGCACTCAACCACTTCCAGTACAATGGAATTTGGCAGTTCTATACCAAGCAGGCTGCCATCAGCAATTAATGCCATAATACCCTCAACACCATCACCGATATATAATAGTTCTTCTGCAATTGAAGATTCATCCACAACAAACTGTTCGTAAGTTTCACTGTCCATAAAAGTACAACCATCTGCATCCCGAAAGAGCAATTGCACAGGACGACGTGAAAAATCCACCATATCGATATTGTCATCACCTTTGTAACTACGCTCAAACTTCTGACCTGACACTACATTCCTGCCCGATACCTTATACAGGGTATTTCCACTGCGCGATGATGAGGTTTGTACCTGCATCTGCTTGACAATAATATTATTACCATCGACGTGAATGACCGCACCTCTCTTCAGCTCATTTGCTTTCATCTATATTTTCTCTCTTAGCTACCAAGATATAATTAAACTTCAGCCATTATAACGCCAATTTGCATCAACAAAGTAATTATTATGGAAAAATCGTTTCACCGCAAAGACGCAAAGCACGCAAAGAAAATCATTTTATTTATGTAAACCCTGGAGGCGGTTTACTAACAACCAGAACCTGTCATTACGGTGAGTCATGAACCTTCACTTTCTTATAATTTTTTAAAATTAAGTTATTCTTTGCGCTCTTTGCGCTCTTTGCGCCTTTGCGGTGAATTGGGTCTTTCCATATAATTTTCGTAACTCTGTCTTTGCCTGCTCCAGAATTTTTTTATATCGCGTTAAATACACGTAAAATTATTTTTCAAAACAATTTCGATTGATCTTTTGTCTGTCGATTCGGATCATGCCTGACGACACGCCACAGACTGTAGGCCATCAACAGATAACCCGCCACATAAAACCGCCACAAGAAACCATCTGGCTGAAAATGACGAAATGCCTCCTCGCCTTCAACAAGCAAGGGGACAGCAGGCTGTAGAAATGCAACCAATGCCAATATCACGCCCAGAATAAACAGCAAGGCCATTCCACGAGTAAACCGGACATCGTTTTTCATAAATAATATCCGCCCACCCCAGAGAACAAACAGCAAGGCAATCAATACCGGCGCAATCCAGGGACCGAACCAGGGCCAGGGAATTAAGAAAAGCACATCCCACTCGGACCAGCTTACCGGCCAGCCAATCATTAGCTTGAGCCAAACGTAATAAAAGATGTCCCACAAGCCAAACACAAAAACGAACGCAGCAAATATACGTGTAAACCCTTTTCCCGCCTCTTTTTCTGCAAGTACTGCTACTGCCAACATCATCACAACAGTGAAAAATTCACGAGCAATTTCTATACCAAGATCGCGGTGCGACATCAACTCAAGCGGAAAGATACTCAGTGGATTACCCGGATAATAAATTGTACGCAAATGAACAACCAGTACCGCCTCCACATATGCCATGGCGATAGCAAACAAGCTTAACCAGATTATGTTACGTTTAAATATCATAAATAGTACGTGTGATTTTGTAGCTCAAGTGGTCTGTTCTCATTCAGAGTTTACCCCTTCAGCTCTCTTTCACAACCGGCATCATCGGGTAATTCAACCTGTTAATTGTTCTTATAAAATATTCTTTTAACAACTGCCTTATTATCACCCGGAGATTCCTAAGAGATAAAATACTTTCTTAATTGGTTATTTTTTGCATAAATTATTGGTTTTATAACATAGACCATGCTTTTTTTATTTCATGGTCCATAATTAGTATATATCTCCCTGTTTTATTTTCTTTTTTCATGGAGGTGAAAGCCGTGACAATACAAGCAGAACCGATCGTTGATAGCTGGTATTTTCATAATGATAAAGGCCAGCGATTTTTTGTTGTTGCTATAGACAAAGATGAGGGTGTGATTGAAACCCAGCATATCGACGGTGATCTCGAAGAAATCAATTTTTCAACCTGGTTCACCCTGGATATTGAACCCAGCGTACCTCCCGAAAACTGGGCCGGCGCATTGGATATCGACGAACAGGATGATTTTGGTACTGAGATTACCGACACTTCCCCCGAGGACTTTACTGAAGAACTTGAGGACATTCAAAGAACGGAAATATAACCAGGGAGCCTCCAATTATACGAGCATAGATCAAAGCATAATATTAAATATCATTATAATCCGTTATGCTTGATACTTATGAACAAGCATAAAACCACAGCCCGGAACTATCCCTTCCCATGGCGTGAGAATAATCGTTTTGAATTTCTCGTCGATGGCACTGTATTTTTTCCACGCATGCTTGGCGCCATTGATTCAGCCAAAGAAACTATACTGCTGGAAATGTACCTGATTCAATCCGGATCTGTCGCAACACGTTTTATTGACGCACTAAAAAAAGCCGCTTCACGAGGTGTGAAAATTTATCTACTGTTGGATGATTACGGTGCAACAGGCTTGAAACAACAAGATCGTGACCGATTAGCACAACAGAATATCCAAATCCTTTATTACAACCCGCTACACTCCTACAACTCATTGTATAATTTATACCGGATATTCTGGAAACGGGTAGACCTCGGCTTATACCGGGATCATCGCAAGTTATTGTTAGTAGATAACAACATTGCATTTACCGGTGGCGCCGGAATAACGGATGACTTTGACCCTCCCGAGCCAGAAAAACAATGGCGCGAGACAGTTGTAGAAATCAAGGGGCCGGTGATCAAGGACTGGCGTAATCTTTTTCTGGCAAGCTGGAATCGCTACGCAAAACTCCCTCTGACCTTGCCTGATATAGCGCCGGCTTCAATCACCAATGGCCAGAGAGGCCGAGTAACATGCAATATCGCCCGACACGTCAGCGGCATACAGCGCTCTTTGAACAAACAGACCTACAATGCCAGGCAACGAATCTGGTTTGCGACGGCTTATTTTGTACCGTCCTGGCGACTGCGCAGAAAACTCAAACGTGCCGCACGTGCAGGCGTTGATGTGCGCTTGCTATTACCCGGCCCTATTACCGACCACCCCGGCGTACGTTATACCAGCCACCGGTTTTACAGCCGATTATTAAAAAATGGTGTACGCATTTTCGAATACCAGCCGCGCTTTTTACATAGCAAAACAGTTTTATGTGATAACTGGGTCACGATTGGGTCCAGCAATTTCGATCGCTGGAATTTACGCTGGAACCAGGAGGCCAACCAGGAAATTGAGTCATTGGACATTGCTGCAACAGTGGAACAAATTTTCAGGGCAGATTTTAAACACTGCCACGAATATACTTATAAAGAATGGCAGCAGCGTCACTGGTTGACACGCCTACCTGAATGGTTCTGGAGGCAAGCGGAAAAACTGTCAATAAAGTTTAACCAGCGACGCCGCTAACCCGCCATGATTTTCTGTAATTCAAATAAATAAGGATCCAGGGGTTTTCGGTTTTCCCAGGTTTGTTTCAAAGGCGTGGTAACAAGTTCGCTGTTGATAATACCTGTCATGACACCACTGACGCCCTGCAAGGCTTGTTCAACAGAAAATGTACCCAGTTTGGTGGCCAGAATACGGTCCAGTGCGGCAGGTGACCCACCACGCTGAATATAACCGAGTATGCACGGCCGGCACTCAATGCCGGATTTCTTTTCCAGTTCTACGGACAGAGCTGTGGCACCTCCCGGGTACGCACCCTCTGCGACAATCATGATAAAACTGACTTTACCTTTTTCTTTTGCAATGGTGATATCGTCTACCAGAGCATCAATATCAACCGCTCTCTCAGGCACCAGTATTTCTTCTGCACCCCCGGCCACACCTGCACCTGCCGCAATAAACCCGGCCATACGTCCCATCACCTCGACCAGAAACACACGATCAATAGCATCGGCGGTATCGCGAATTTTGTCAATCGCATCCAGGGCCGTATCCAGCGCGGTAAAATAACCAATGGTATAGTCCGTGCCCGATAAATCATTATCAATCGTACCCGGTAATCCGATTATCTGACCCGGCCAATGCGTTGCAAGATGGTGGGCCCCTTGCAAAGAACCATCACCACCAATGACAAACAATGCATCAATGTCATTACTTTGCAAATTCTCCGCCGCCTGGCGTTGGCCTTCTTCTGTTCTAAATTCCTGACAGCGCGCACTACGTAAAATCGTCCCGCCACGCTGGATAATATTGGAAACCGAACGGCTACCCAGATCAATAAATTCATTATGAACAAGACCATAATAACCTTTTTGAACACCTGCAATCTGAAGACCATGATGACTGGCAGTCCGTACGATTGCGCGAATAGCCGCATTCATTCCAGGCGCGTCGCCGCCACTGGTCAGTACCGCTACTTTGTTTATTTTATGGTCTTGCATTAAAGCACCTCGGCTAACTGATAAATTCTACGTATCCCACTATAACAAATTCTTGATACATCAGGTTCATTATTAATTGTATGACAATTTATATTGAACCTGGCACACCAATCACCACCTGTTTTAATAAATTTTATTCTGATTGTCATCATAATGTCATTCAATTAGGATAAGCTGATCAATCCTGAATCATGGCTAATCCACTAGTAACGAAAAATCGGTATGAATCCTAAATTAAACAAAACCAAAATAATTTGCACGATTGGTCCTGCCACCAACTCTGTTGAGCGGATTGAGCAACTTCTTAAAGCAGGCATGAATGTTGCGCGGCTTAATTTTTCCCATGGCGATTACAGCAGCCACGAAAAAGTCATCAAAAACATTCGTGAAGCCTCCAGAAATACTGGCATTCGCGCTGCGATTATGGCTGATTTACCAGGGCCAAAAATCCGCATAGGCCTGTTAAAAAATGAACCGTTAGAACTCCATGAAGAAGAAAATTTTATATTAACCACTGAAGACATTACCGGCGATGAGCACCGTGTATCCGTCAGTTTTATGGACTTACCCAAGGTTGTTAAACCCGGAGATAAACTTTTTATCAATGATGGCCTGATACATCTTGAAGTAACTGAAATCAGCGGTCAAAATATCACTTGCCGCGTACTCGTGGGCGGTGAACTCCGCTCAAGAAAGGGCTTGAACCTGCCCGGCATAGAGCTCGGCATAAGCGCTTTTACCGACCATGACCAGGATTGCATGCGATTTGCACTGGAACATGGCGTAGATTCTATCAGTCAGTCCTTTGTTGCCACTGCCGATGATATTCACGCCGTCAGAAAATTTGCAGCCGAACTTGGCCACCAACCCTTTATTGTTGCAAAAATTGAACGTTCACAGGCATTACTAAACATAGATGAAATTCTGGAAGCAACCGATGTCATCATGGTAGCACGCGGCGACCTGGGTGTTGAAATTCCTATTGAAGAAATTGCTGTGGTCCAAAAGCAATTAATGCAAAAAGCCAATCAACATGGAAAACCGGTCATTACCGCAACACAAATGCTTGAGTCCATGATAGAACAAAGACTACCAACACGGGCAGAAACAACCGATGTGGCAAATGCCATACTCGACGGCACTGATTGCGTCATGCTTTCAGGTGAATCGGCAATGGGTAAATATCCTGTGGAGGCCACACAAATGCTTGCCAAAATTGCATGCGCCACTGAACCCAACCGGCCACATTTTCCTACCCGCCATGAATTAAGAAAAGACGGCAGAGAGAGCAAACACGGTAATGTCGTGGATATGATTGCCCTGAGTGTGCAATATACCTTTGACCGCGCTAAACCTGTCGCCATTCTCGTTCCGACACGCAGTGGTGATACCGCAAGAAATATTGCACGTTTCAGATTACCCGTCTGGATCACGGCTTTTAGCCCAAATGATTCAACATGCCAGTCTTTACAATTTTCCTATGGCGTCTACCCGGAACAAGTCAGCAAGGATCTGGCAGACTGGGACAAATTCTCACGCGACTGGTTACAATCACACGGCATCAACAGTGGCCTGGTATTATTAACACAGGGCCCTTCCGAGCTGAATCCTGATTCGAATAATCGCATGGAAATACTGGAACTGGACTGATATTAGCTTGTTATACTGGTGTGTCAGGATATTTTTTACATCTCGCCCAACACCCCTTAAAATAGCCCTTTTCCCTCACAAGAGTACGTCATGCATATTCAGTGGTATCCCGGCCATATGCACAAGGCCAGCAAACAAATCAAGGAAACTCTGCCAAAAGTCGACCTGATTATTGAGATCCTCGACGCCCGAATTCCACACAGCAGCGAAAACCCAATGATCAACAGCCTGCGTGGTGATAAACCCTGTATAAAAATACTCAGCAAAAGTGATCTTGCCGACCCTGTGCGGACCCGGGAATGGCAAGACTACCTCGAACAGGAACACGGCGTAAAAACACTCGCCCTGACCACAGAACAGCCCGAAAAAATACGCCAGATACCTGACTTGTGTCGCAGAATGTTTGCCGGAAAAAATAATAACGCTAAAACCATCAATACGATGATCATGGGAATCCCCAATGTTGGTAAATCAACACTCATCAATATACTGGCGGGCAGAACCATTGCCAATACCGGCAATGAGCCCGCCGTGACGAAATCACAACAACTTATCAATCTGAAGAACGGCATCGTCCTGTTTGATACACCCGGCGTACTCTGGCCCAATATCGAAAATAAAAACTCAGGCTATCGACTTGCAGCCACAGGTGCCATCAAAGATACCGCGCTGGACTATGATGATGTGACATTCTACGTCGCGGCTTATCTGCTAGAACACTACCCCGATAATTTGAAGAAGCGCTTTGAGTTAACTCAACTACCAGACAGCGAGCTTGGCTTACTGGAAGAGATTGGCAGGAAACGTGGCTGTCTGCGAGCAGGTGGACAAGTTGAACTCACTAAAGTCAGCAAGATATTTATCAAAGAATTACGTGCCGGCACCCTGGGTGGCATCACACTGGAAACCCCGGCATTAATAGAAAAGGAACTCGTCGAGGTTGAAATTCTACGTAAAGAAAAAGCGGAGAAAAAAGCGAAACGTAAAAAAAAATGGAAAGGCTCCCGGTAGATCAAGACCTTTAAACCTTAAAATTACCACGGGGGACACGGGGAGTAAAAAGCTGAAAAATTATATTTACCACGGACGAATACATGGATGTATGAAGGTAGGGCAACGCAGGACGCAGTTGCCTACAGGGATGTAGGTAAGGGGCGATAGCAGGACGCGGTAGCTTTGCCGAGGTCACGGAGAAAATCTTTTCGGTTTAAGCTCTCTCATCCCAACCTTCTCCCAAAGGGAGAAGGCGCTTAAAACAACATTCTTTTCTCCGTGACCTCCGTGGTAAAAAATGCTCTTAGGCCTTTTCCCCGTGCACCCCGTGTTCCCCGTGGTAAAAGGTCTTTCTCTTTGGTCTCACAATGCTTCAACCTGGTAACGCGACCACAGGTGGTGCTCGTCGCCTGGCGCTATTGTCACGATATCGTCTGCTGCGTTAGCCGTTTCTACACACACCATGTTCAAATACCCGTTCTCACCCAGATCACCCATTTTGGCTGCCGTTTCAGCCCATGGATTCCAGACAACAGTTGAATGACTGCCACGTTTACTGATTATTATACGGCGTGCAAGACCTGGATCTTCAATAATACAATCCTGCATCGACTCCAGGTAAATTCGATCAACTTCCTGATTAATTTTGATCGCTCCGGATTGTTGTTTACGTTTGAAGTTTTCCACCTTATCAAGATAGGGGCAGCCTTCCAGACCATAAATCGAGACTTCACGTACATCTTCCACATTGAAATAAGTATGCAGCGCATCCCCAATAACAACCGATTCTTTACCTGTGTTACGTGTTACCAGATCAATATCGAGTGTTTCGCCCACTGTAATACGGTATTCGAGCTGCGTTGAATATGGCCACAAACCCCTTGTGTTTTCATCCTGAACAAGCCGGAAAACAAGGCGTGTCTCACCATTATCCAGCGCCTGGGTTTCCACAACCGCCCACATCGTGGTGCGGGCAAAACCATGTGCAGGAAATGAAGACTCGGTCTGATGCGCACCAAACCAGGGCCAGCAAACCGTAATCCCGCCACGAATTGATTTTCCCGGCACAAATTTAGCGTCACCAGAAAGCCAGATCACCGGATGCGCATCATTAGGTACCCAGGACAATACATGCGCACCTTGTAGTGCAATAGTGGCAGTGGAATAAGCATTTTTCACTTCCACAACCGTCATGCCACCGGCATCTTCCCTGAACGTAACCTGTTCAGGAATACCGGATGCGGCATTCAATCTGGATATTTTATTCATTAAAGATACCTGCAGGAAAGCCCTGTCTTTATTATTTTTTATAATGCCCGCTTATCTCGGCATGCAAAGGTTTGCTCCGTTCGAATTCATCCATCTGTGACTGGGTCGCTTCTGTTTGATACTTCGACTTCCATTCTTTATAAGGCATACCATAAATCACTTCGCATGCCTGCTCATAGTCCATTTCCACGCCCTCCTCTTTTGCCGCACTCAGATACCACTTGGAAAGGCAATTTCGGCAAAATCCGGATAAATTCATCAAATCAATATTTTGCACATCGGTACGTCGTTGCAAATGGGCCACCAGCCCCCGAAATGCGGCGGCTTCCAGCTTCAGTCTTGTTTGTTCATCCATACTTATCTCCAAAAAATACATTAGCCTGAACCAAAACACCAAAAATTATCTTAGACAGGAAAATTCATTATTATTCTACAATTAATTCCGGCCTCAGCATCCAACTCACTGACCAGGCATCGCCACTGTCCTTTTCCAGGCATACAACGGATCCAGGTTGATAAGCAACAATAGCCTTGTCATCTTCAT
>JAUWSG010000123.1 GCA_030610155.1 Gammaproteobacteria bacterium | reverse complement strand
TTCTTTTGTTGTGAAGCCATGATTAAAAATATCTGACAAATATTTTTTGTCGATGCCGCAGCCGTTATCGTAGATGCTGACGTAAACAGATTTATTTTTGTATAATCCTATTTCTATTTTAATTTCCTTTTCCTTGTAGTATTCATCATTCTCAGCAGTGGCTTCCTTGGCATTTTTTATCAGATTTGTGATGACCTGAAGTAATTTGGATTTTTGTGCGGAAATATCAGGGGTTTCAATATAATTTTTAATAATATTTACGCCCCATTTATGCAGCGATGCTTCCTGTACTTTCAGTGCGTCATCTATAAGCGGTGCAATTTGAAATTCCTCCGTAAAAGAACCGGCGGTTGCATAGGATTGTTGTGTGCTGATGACTTCTTTCATCATTGTTGTTTTTTCGATTAAAGAACTTGACTCGTCAGCTATTTCGCCAAGTTCATCTTCGAGTAATTTACCCAGTTTGAGGTAATACTCGGGTAATTTTTTACCTTTATGGTCGTTTGATAAAAAATCACCGATATTATTCATGTTCTCAGAGAGCATGGCGTTGGCCTTGGACAGCCCGGTCACTTTGCTGTTTCGGGCAATACGGGATATTACCTCGACCGAAACATTAACACTGTTGAGTATGTTGCCTATATTGTGCAGTACGCCGGTTGCCATTTCAGCCATTCCGGACTTATGTGCTGCATTAACGATGCTTGATTGTGCTTCTTCCAACCGTGCTTTTGCTTCCCGGCGCAGGGTAATGTCACGCACAATACAGGCGCGCATATTCTCATCGCCGAGCTTCATGCCCGTAACAACCATCTCCATAGGAAAAGAAGATCCATCCATGCGTTTACCTTCCAGTTCCACCGGGTGTTTAGTATTGTTGGTTTTGAAAGGTCCGTTTTTATCATCTATATAGGCATCTGATTTTTTTAGATCCGAATAATTTTTGTCAGCCAGAAGGAAAATAGCATGCATGCCAATGACATCCTTGTTGCCCAGACTAAAAATTCTTTGTGCGGCGGGGTTAATGGAATCGATATAACCTTTTTCGTCAATGACGATGATACCTTCGCCTACATTGTCGTAAATGGTGCGTATACGGGCTTCACTGCGTTCCAGATCTTCTGTTCTTTTTGTGACACGATCTTCGAGTTCAGAGTTAAGATTCTCGAGATCGGCCAGGTAATTTTGTTTTTCCAGCTCGGCCGCACGCAAACCATTGACCATGGTATTAAAGGAGCCTCCCAGCATGCCAATCTCGTCCCTGGATTTGATATTAACTTCAGCATTCAGGTCGCCGGAAGCAACAAGCCTGGCGGCTTCCATTAATTCTCTGATAGGCGGTATGATGCCTCTGGTGATCATAGCGGAGAGCAGGAGCCCGATACTCAATGCGAAGACCAGAAGCGATATTGTGTAAAGCCGAATTTGCTCCAGGTTGGAAGTCAACGCATCGCCACTTTTGTTGGATTCACGAACTTGTTTGGAGACCAGTTTTTTTAAAATCGACCGCATTTCGTTGATGAGGGGCCTGACTTCAGTACGCATCATGTCAATATCAGCGCGCCAGCCATCACTACGTCTGAACTCAATAACTGCAGGAACCCCTTGCAGGTATTCATTACGAATAGCGAGCAATGTATCCACCGCGTCAAAGCCAATTTCTACGTCCAGACTCTTTAATTTTTTAAGTGTTTCACCATTTACTTCTGAGTAATTTTTAAAATTATCTATTTCGCGGATAACGCCTGAATTGAAATAAAGCCGCAAACTGTTCATCATTTGTGTCCAGGTATAGCGCAACTCAAATAAATAATTGCGTGCCGCTTTTGCCTTTTCTCCGGATGCGTCGATATCGTCATTAGCGATTATTTCATTTATTGTTCCCATGAATTCCAATGCAGGTTGATTCAGGGTTTCTGACGCCAGTCTGATGCCGGGGTAATTATCAGCGTTGTTGCCTCTTAAGAATATTAAATGGTTACCGTGCATTTTAATTTCAGCAAGCAGCTCCTTTAGGCGGGCTATTTTGCCGGCAGGAATATGTTCGTCCTCTTTGCCGGCTAAGGACTCTATATTGGCTAAATAACCACTTAAACGATTTTCAACAAGCTGGTAGCGTGCAATATCGGCTTCCTGTCCGGTTAACAGGTATTCATTAAGTAAGGAAATAGCGAGATTTGCATCTTCTGATAATGAGAGAAACATAACCGTCGTGGGCTGACGATGTTCGATCACAGAAATGGCTGACTTTTCAATGGTGGAGAGTTTATAAAGCGTAAATGCGATGCACAGTGTCATTAACAGCATTAAGCCGCCAAATCCGGTAATAATTTTGTGACGTAAAGTAAACCCCTGCGGTTTTTGTTCGGCGGGCATACTTTCAATCGGATTGTTTTGAGCGGTTTCAGCTGTCATGGTCGTTTTCTTATATAATTCTCAGTGAATACACGAGGTTTCTATTCTTCGACTTTTTATCGTTTATTATTTAATCCTTTAAAAACATTGGTTTAACAACAATCCCTTGGTCATGGTTCCATCTGTTTTATCGGCCATGGAGTATGCAACTTGAGTCTATGTACCAGTAAAAAGAGTATGTATATCATCTGTATATAGAGTAGTTGTGCGCTTTTTATGCACGAAATATTGGTTAAAAACTTTATTCAAATGGCGGGAGAAGTGTCAGGGCGGAGGGGTATCGATGTAGCAAAATTATTTCTATATGGAATATACGCATCCTTGCGTTTAATTCCTTAATAATACAGCGCCCGTTTATTCGTCAGTAATTGTGAAAATAATCCGGACACCTGATCTTTTTTCAGCAATTTCTTTGCTGACATATCCAATTGCGTTTGTTTTCTTTGCCACATTTGCGGCAATCAGACGCTCGCGCATGGTATTAGAGGGGTTTTTCAGGGTGTTGGTAATACGCTTGTTAGATTCTGTTGCCGCTGCCTGTAATGCAGAAAGCCCTAAAATTTCCTGTGAAAATATTTCTCTTACATAGGAGTTTGTTGGCGTATTATACAACTTAATCTTGGTGCCGCTTTGCCATGCAGTAATATTATCAGAATAAATATTTTTAATGTCTTTCTGGCTAAGTTGTTGTGTATTGGCGCTATTGACAATAACAACAACTTCATCAGTCGCAAGAACAGGCGTAGCGATTAACAACGTGGTAAAGAGAAATATAATATTTTTGAATGTTTTCATTTTATTTCTCCTTATTCGCCCAGGTAAACAACGACACTGGCAATCATCTTATTATAATCTTCAGCCGCATCATCTTCTACGTCGATGCTGTGAAATTCCAGTTTTAATGTCACTTTTTCCGATGATTTATAGTTGAGGAAGGCCGTATTTACTGTGCCATACTTGGAGCTTAATGCTGCTGCGTCAGTATCATTGTCATAAAAGTCGTAACGATAACCAAAAGCCCAATGGCTTAGGTCATATTTGAACTGTGCATAATAGCCTTCGTTCTCCTTGGTATTGCCCGCGGTATCTTCAATTTCTCCATTGGCATATTCTGCCTGAAATGTGAAGTCACCTGCACGGACTTTGGCGTGAATGCCGGTTGCCAATTTTTCGGAGTTATCTTCAAATGTATCGCTATAGACAGAAAAACCCAGCTCGGTATGCGATAGCGTAGGAAATAAAAACGAAGTTTTCAGACCAACGGCTTTATCGTTGTTGTGGTCATGTTTACCTGTGTTACCTTCACCGTTGCCTGTGAATAAATTATAGTTTAGAAAAGTGCCTTCTCCCATTTGAACAGTACCTAAGGTATCAATGCCATCAACGAGTTGTGGGAAAATACGTCTGATATGTTGCGGGCGTTCCTGGGTTGGAACGAAAGCCGGGTAATGGTCAATTGACCATATACCGGCTGGCGTAAAGAAACGGCCAAAACGTAAACTCAGTTCCTGTTTCCACTGGTAAGTCACGTTGACTGCTTCAAGAAATATTTTACCATTGGCCGCTTTGAATTTATCTAGCGTCTGGGGGTCACCATTGATGTCAAGCACGGTCACTTGATCAGCCTCGGCTTCGAATTTTGGCCCATCCTCGTATTCAATTTCACTAAAAAAGCGCCATTTGTCTGATATCTGCTTTTCAAAAAATAAGGATAAATGGTGTAACCGGAAACCATTTGTCGCACCCGTTTTGTCTGATGCAATAAATTCGACGTCCGTATAACCGGAAATAGTCATTATGTTATCAAATTTTTGAACTGTATCTTCGTATTGTTCCTGTGCGATGAGAATTTCATCGTTGAGTAGCTCAAACTTTTCATTCAGTTCCTGATCGGATAAAGCAAAGCTGGCAAGAGGATAAAAAAGCAGGCTCGACAGCAATAAACGTTTAATATTTGGATTAGTCATTAAAATACCCTGTTAAAGTTGTTAACGTAATGATTTATATAGCTATTAAAAATATAATAATAAATTTAACTTATAGTTCGGACCTGGGTACGCTTTCTTTAATATTTTTATGTTAAAAAACGTTAATTATTTTAATAAGATACGTTATTACGATTAAGCATTTAAAAAATAAAATAATTTGGAAGGAGTTATCAGGGTATAACAAAGCTTAATGACAAATTTATGTTGTTAATCTATATAAAAAATACAATTACAATTTATAATGTTGTTAACTTTATGTATTATATAGAAATATTGATATTATATAGATTCTAAGAACCCATTTATGTCTGCACATAATCTTGTGGCGCACGCTTTTTTAGAGCCGCATGAAACATGCAAAAAGGTGAGAGTATTTATGAAATGCAAATATCAGGTAGGATGTGACGAGTAATTATCTACAAGGCGAGCATTTATTATATTTTAATTTAGCTTCTATGTGGCCCTGGTCAGCGGCCGCTTTATACCATTTTTTAGCCATAGCTTGTTTTTTAGGTAGTCCCAGGCCTTTGGTGTACATGATGCCTAACATGTACTGAGCTTGCATATGACCTTGCTCAGCTGCTTTGCGGTACCATCTTGCGGCCCAGGTATTGTTTTTTCTTACACCGCGACCTTCCTGGTACATGACAGCAAGTTTATATTGGGCATTCATATGACCCTGTTTTGCGGCCCTGCGATACCATGTGGCTGCCTTGTCTTCATTTTTCTCTGGCATATCACTACTGACATAGTAGTTAGCAATTAAATATTGTGCGTCCTGGTTGCCTTTTTCAGCTATTTTTTCAAGCCAACTATCCGAGTTTGAATACTCAATCGATTCAATCTGCCCTTGCGAATACATTTGCATAATAAGATCGCCTGCTTTGATATGCCCTTGTTTAGCAGCAAGTAATAACCATTTTCCAGCTTCAGGATAATTTGTTTTTATGCCTGTTCCGCTTTGATACAGTATGCCAAGTTGATATTGGGATTCCGGGTGTGTAGCAATAGCGGCTTTTGAATACCAGCGAACCGCGCTAATTATATTATTTTCGTCTTTAAAAATATTAGCCAGCTCGTATGTTGCTTCTTTATGTGCCTGTTTGGCCGCGCTTAAAAACCATTTCTTTGCCTTTCCCCTGTCTTTGTCTAATCCCTTTTCTCCAGACAGGTAAAATTGTCCCATCTTGTATTGCGCGTCCGGGTCTCCCTGCTCGGCTTTTATCTGATATTGATAGGCGGGTGATTTTTTTAATTTAGCCTGGTGTAATTTTTTCTTATCATTTTTTGCAATTTTATTCAGAAGATCTTTTGCTGCTTGAATATTATTTTTTGCAGCCTTATTCAGCCATTTTTTTGCCTGGCGGTAATTTTTATCAACCCCTTTGCCCTGGTAATAGAGGTTTCCCAATGTATATTGCGCCTTGGCATGGGATTGTTCAGCCGCTTTTTTGAACCATTTCACCGCTTCACGGCTATCCTTTTTTAAGCCGTTTTTGCCTTTGAGGTAAGAGTTTCCAAGGGTAAATTGCGCATTAATGTCGCCTTTCTCCGCTGCAGTACGATAACGTAAGGCAGGAGATTTTTTTAATTCCACAAGGCGTCTGGCATTCTGTTCATCTTCTATTATTTTTTCCAACCGATCTTCAGCCTCGATGATGCCCAGATCAACTGCCTGTTGCAGCCATTTTTTGGATTCAGGGACATCTTTATCAACTTCGTTGCCCTGGTAATAAAGGTTAGCTAATAGAAGTAATGATTTTGTATGCTGTTGATTTGCAGCCTCACGAAGCCAGTCAATTGCCTGTGAAGTATTTTTTTCGGTACCTTTACCTTCCAGGTAGAGCATTGCCAGTAAATATTGGGCCTTCTCGTTGCCTTTGGTGGCGGGGGTAATTAACAATTCGACACTTTCGGCGTAGTTTTTTTCAACACCCAGGCCGTTTAAATATAATTTTGCCAGTTCAAATTGGGCTTTTGTGTGGCTGTTGTTGGCTGCTTTTTGAAACCACTTAGCTGCTTTAGCATAGTCTTGTTCGACACCATCGCCTCGCATGTATTTGCGCGCTAACAAATATTGCGAAACTGGATCAGCAAATTTTGTTGCGACCGCATCGATTGAGTCATTACCTGCGACTGCAATGTTGAAGTTTGCAAGAAATAAAATGCTAATGAGAAACTGAAAAAAGATTGTCAGCTTGTTAGGGGGAGTACGTTTAAAAAACATCTACATCTCTGATTTGATTGCATAAAAACTACTCTTGGTATCGACCGTTGGAGTAGATTCTTTAAACATTTTTATGGTTGACGCCTCTGTTATATTTTTATAAAGACATAATATTATTAAATGCATGGTCTTGTTGCGACGTGATTTTGAATTACAGCTGTCTTTTTTGAAGAGCAGGCGGGATAAATTACTATATTAATTCCCGGATCCCTGTTTCAGGAATCTCTGACTATTCGTGGCAGAATTAATTAGAGATCTCCCGTGACATTAAAAGCGGAGATTGTGCCTGCATAGGCAAAGGGACTGGATTTTATCAGGTCATCACCATTGTTGAGTGCACCCAGGGCGCGTTGTTCCAGCGGTTTGTCCTTGAATTTTCTAGCCAATATCAGCGAGACAGAAATCATTTTAGCTGAAGCGGAGGGTAATGCACCATCATCGAGTAAAATATGACCTGAGTCTATTGGTAACAACAACTTATCCGTCAGGTGCCAACCTGAATCATTAAAAAATCGCTTCCATCCTGTCTTAATCACATCCCTGGCAAGTTGATAGTCAGTATTTTTATTACTGAGTCTGGCGTATTCAAGCAAGCCTTCGGCGACATAAGCATAATCTTCAAGTTTTCCATCACCCATTGATGCGGATTTACCTTGAGCGCGGTGTAATGTATTTCCGTCCCATAGTGTAGTCACAATGTAATGATGTAATCGTTGTGCCGCTTCCTGGTATTTTGAATTATCTTTTAATCTACCTGCCTGCGATAATGCACTTAAGGCAAGTCCATTCCATGAGGCCAGTTGTTTTGTATCGACAGGTAATTTTCTATTTTTACGGGCCTTTAAAAGTTTTGTTTTTGCCTGGGAGACAAGCCGGTTGGTTTCCTTAAGGTCTTTTTTCAGGTACGCAGAAACTTCCTCGCGAGTGTACGCGATCACCGGTATGTATCCTTCTTCGATTGGATATGCGCCTTCCATGTTCCAGATGAATTTGATGACTTTTAATTCATCCGCGGTGAGTAACTGTTTTAACTCCTCGTTTGTCCATACATAATAGGCGCCTTCAATACCTTCTTCGTCTACCGCAGAGAAACTTGCATACATGCCACCGTCAGGCGAAGTTAAATTATTGATCATAAAATCCAGGGTATTTTCAGCAACAGCTTTATATGACTCATTTTTAAATATGTCAGCAGCGCGTAAATAAATGCTTGATAACAGTGCGTTGTCGTAAAGCATTTTTTCAAAATGGGGAACTTGCCAGGTCGGATCGATGGTATATCGAAAAAACCCTCCTTCCAGATGGTCGCGCAGGCCCTGGGAGGCCATTTGCTCAAGTGTGAGGGTAAGAAATTCTTCCAGGTTTTTATTTTTTGTTTGTTTGTAAATATCCAGTAACGCAATTAATTGTGCTGGCATGGGAAATTTTGTCTGGTCACCGAAGCCACCTGAGGTAACATCTGCCAGTTCCATTGCATGTTGGAAGAAGATACTCTGGTAGCGTTCGCCCAGTCCTTCTTCGATGGCGGCGTTTTTTGATAATAGGGTTTGTTGAGTCGCGGCCACCTGTTTTGCAATTACTTTTAGTTTATCGCCGTCCAGTTCCCAGCGTTCTACCAGTTTGACTAACACCTCCAGGAATTGTGGTTGAGGTGTATAAAGACTGCCGATTAACGGGTAGCCTTCTGGTGTCAGGAAAATATTCATCGGCCAGCCAGCAGAGCCACGGTATTGTTCCATAAAGTTGACAAGGTGTGCATCCAGTGCCGGGTTGAGTTCACGGTCAACAATGACCGGGATAAAATATTTATTCAAAACACGGGCTATATCTGCATTAATAAAACTTTCTTTTTGCATGACATGACACCAATAGCAGGAAAAATAACCTACTGACATAAAGATAAGTTTGTTTTCCTTGCGCGCCAGGTCCAATGCTTCCTGGCCCCAGGCCTGCCATTTGACCGGGTCTGTGCCATGCATGGATAAATAAGGCGAGCCATGATCGGCAACATTGTTCTTCAATTCTGCGTAGGCAGATGTCAATGGCAGGAATAGCAGGGAAGCTAAAATCAGACGTACCAGCATCATGTGTGTTCCTTGAATATAGGTGAAGTGCTCTACTGCTGTTGAGTTAGTATAATTGTCAGGCCTTATCTGTGACATTCAAACAGTATACTAATTCAAAACGGAGGTAAAAAAAACGGGGGATAGGGCAGGGGAAAGATAACAGGGGAAAGGGGAA
>JAUWSG010000117.1 GCA_030610155.1 Gammaproteobacteria bacterium | reverse complement strand
ATTAATAAGAAATTTGGTTGTTATCCTTATTAGGGCGAGATCAAGACCCAAGACCTTTTACACGGGGCGCACGGGGAAAAGCATTTTTTGATTTAAAACCGGGTTTTGCCACGGAGGTCACGGAGAAAATCTTTTTGGTTTTAGTGCCCTCTCCCTCTGGGAGAGGGCTAGGGAGAGGGTAGAACTTGAATTCAAGTCCATAATTCTTATTTTATTCCTCCCCTTATCCCAGCCTTCTCCCAAAGGGAGAAGGAGCTAAAACAACATTCTTTTCTCCGTGACCTCGGCAAAGCTACCGCATCCTGCTATCGCCCCTTACCTACATCCCTGTAGGCAACTGCGTCCTGCGTTGCCCTACCTTCATACGTCCATGTATTCGTCCGTGGTTAAACCCGGTTTTAAATCAAAAAATGCTTTTCCCCGTGCGCCCCGTGTAAAAGGTCTTGGGTCTTGATCTCGCCCTAATAAGGATAACAACCAAATTTCTTATTAATAAAATGATCGATTGAAAGCTTGCCCGGCCCCATTAACATGGGAATTAATAACATGATGCCCCAGACCTGGTGGTCTCGTACGCCGAAAGCATTGAGGTCCGGATACGATATGACGGCCATGATGTTAAACAGGAACAGGGTGATCGCGCTGAACCGGCCTGCCAGACCTAATACCAGCAATACCGGAATAACGAGTTCGACGGCGGTCCCCATCATGGCAGCAAATTCAGGGGATAATAACGGGACGGCATATTCTTCTTCAAACAGGTACATGGTGCTATCCCAGCTTTTAATTTTGGTCAAACCGGATTTGAAAAAAACGTTTGCCACCCATAATCGAAGTGCCAGATTTCCAAGCGGTGCCAACATATCGAGTTTCGCATAAACCGTGGAGGCCAGGTTACACATTTTCGCTATCACATTCGGGTGTTGTGTTGCTTCGTTCATAAAATCGTCCTCTGATTGAAACCTGCTTGTTGTTCGCCTTCTTCTGAAAAGAAACAGTTTAAAAACAAAAAGTCTGAAAAAAAACAGTCTATAAACAAAAAGTCTTCAAACAGAAAAGTCGATTAATGTTTTTGTTTGCACATGCTTCTGAAAACAGTGATCTATCGAAAATTCGGGTTCTGCTTGTAATGCCGATTCACAGGCAACGGAAAAATTTTTGCCGTGCGCCAGCGCATCAAGAAACTCGTACTCGCCATGACTTAAAGACTCAAACTCAACTTGTCTGTTACGCCTGATTACCAATAATCTTGAGCCACCAGAATCAAGATCAACACCACTATCAGTGTTAGTTGCGCCGTCCTGGTTTGCCTGCCAGATGGCTAATACAGGATAAGGCGATGCCAACAATTGACTGGCCGGATTCAAGCTAAAAACAAGATCCGGGTACTGCTCTTCCCTGACCTGGTGCAGTCCGGTGACATCCAGATAAACACATTCTGCCGCATGAAATACAACATGATAGGCCCACTCCAGACGCGCCACATCAGACAGGTAAACAAGCGTGCTGGCGGCTTCAAAATCATCAATAAAAGTTGCAAATTTATCACCAAAATCATGTAAATCACCGGAACGGGAGGGGTATTGGTGAATATATTCTCCGGCCATGTAGCGAAAGAACTCATCACCCACCAGGCGATAAATAACCGGATACACTGCCTCAAGAGCAGCCGTCAGACTAATAAAAATATTATTATGATAAACCTGCAAGCGTCGCGCACCTGTCAAACCATCTGCCTTGATGGTCTGGCTAAAGGCCTTGTCCGCATCATCAAACACGGCACTGACAAAATCCAGCTGCAGTTTATGCAATGCGTTCATGATGTTCTCCCTGACGCGCGTCGCTGCTGTGCACTGAATCCATAATACGTTGCGCTTTATCTGCTTCGTCAAGCAAAACAGATAATGCCGGGATATCTGTGTCCCACTCGATCAATACCGGGACTTTGCCAACACGTTGCATCGTCTCCTGGTATAAAGCCCAGACATCATCGGTTACGCGTTTGTTGTGGGTATCAATTAATATTTCACCCTCTTCAAGTTGTTTGACCGTATGGCCCGCTAAATGTATTTCCTTAACGTACTCAACAGGAATGGCTTCAATAAAAACCCGGGGATCTAACTTGTGATTTTTTGCATTGACATAAATATTATTAACATCAAGCAGAATACCGCAGCCTGATTTTTGTGCCAGCTCGCGTATAAATTCCCACTCGGGAATCGTTGACGACTCAAACTGCAAATAGCTCGACACATTTTCTATCAGAATTTGCCTGCCCAGATATTCCTGCACCTGGTTGACTCGCTCCACCATGTGGCTGAGCGCTTCATCTGTATAAGGCAAAGGAAATAAATCATTAAAATGCCGCCCACCGACCGAACCCCAGGACAGGTGTTCCGAAATCAGACCGGGCTCAAAACGCTGCACCAGGCTTTTTAATTTTTTCAGGTGAGCCGTATCAAGCGCATCAGTCGAACCAATCGACAAACCCACGCCATGCAAACTTAATGGATAATGTTCGGCAATTTTTTCCAGATAATAAAGCGGCCTGCCACCTTCACCAAAATAATTTTCACTATGAACTTCGAACCAGCCTGTATCCGGGTGATCATTTAATACATCAACATAATGATCAGCACGCAAACCGATACCCGCTTTGGCAGGGACCGGTTTAGCAACGCTGGCTTGTTTTGTCGTTATGGTCATATCGTTACCGACATAATGATATTTTATAAAAAAATCAGGCTTTAGGCTTTAAAACGCCGCCGGTAATTTTTTCACACGTGCCTTTTGGCACCACAAGAAAAGCGGTCGGTTTGTTGTCGACTTCAGCTGTACCAGCACATGCACTGTTCGAAGTCTGACAATCATTCTGGCCTGCTTTAACAATGCCATAACACTTTTCCTTGTCCTTTTTGCCTGCCACTGCATTTGTGGTCGCACCAATTAAACCCAGAGCCAGTAAACCAACAACAGCAGAACTTAAAAGCGATTTATTTGTTTTCATGTTTTATACCTCTTCATTTATGTTAATAAAAAAAATCTCTTAAATTCGGATTTTAATTCTTCACTATAGTTCAAGTGACTTTAATGTCTATTTGTAACAAGACCCTGATCTTTAATAATACGCCCTAAAAATCACAGATTTCTCACAATCATTCACATTGCCAAATAGACACAGGCAAAGTTCTTTTGTTACATACGTTACTATGCACGAAGAGATCCACATACAGGAGAAGAGATAAAGGCCTGAAGATAAAGCTTTAACGAACTATTTACCACGGGAGACACAGGAAAGAAGATAATAAAAAATCGGTTTTACCACGGAGGTCACGGAGAAAAGAATGTTGTTTTAAGCTCCTTCTCCCTTTGGGAGAAGGTTGGGATGAGGGGATGAGTTATATAAGAATATTGGACTTGAATTCAAGTCCTACCCTCACCCTAGCCCTCTCCCAAAGGGAGAGGGGACTAGAACCAAAAACTTTATAAAGCTAAACAAAAAACCGAATAATCAGTCTTTATCGTCGTTCTTTTCCATCAAGGTTTTCACTTGCTTATCAAGCTGCTGATCAGAAAGTTCCTTTTTACACCCCAGGTTTTTAATAGTGTCTACTGTTAGCTCTAATTGATTGACAAAATTACGGCAATGTTTACACATTAGCAGGTGCATGCGCATTTTCAGCTTCTGGGAAAATGGCATATTACGATCAATATACTCACTGGCCTGTTCCGTTATTTTATGACAGCTATTCATCATATTCTTGATTTCTGTTGCACCTTTACTAATGTCACATTTTAAATTTATCGATCGTTTCCCATAAGCGGGTTCTGGCTCGGTGTAGTAGCACTCTACTGTTTGACTCACTAATATCCAGAATCTTACAAATTTCTTCCATCTCCAGGCCTTCAATTTCACGTAAGAGCAGGACGGTTTTCTGCATTTCCGGTAATTGATCGACTGCCTGCTCCATTTTTCCTTTGAGTTGCTCAGATGCGAGCAGGGATTCCGGCGTTTCTGACTGCCAGGGATTGGGCGGGGTTTGCCAATGTCCATTACTTTGAAAGCGATCGGCCGTTACACCCAGCATTTCCATGTCATTCGCATCACCCATAGAAATCGTACGGGATTCCTTGCGTAAGCGGGTTTTAGCGCCATTGCTGACGATGCGTAATATCCATGTTTTCAGACTGGAACGACCTTCAAACTTGGGGAGAGCCCTTATAATGGCGACCCAGGCTTCCTGCACGACTTCATCTGCTATGCTGTCGCCAACAATCGCCGACGCCACATAATGCATCGAACTGTTATATGTTTTGATGGCATAACGAAAAGTATCTTCGTCTTTATCGATCAGCTTTGTTATTAATTCCCGTTCTTCCATTAACATCACTTCCGTTTAGACAATCAGTAAGCTGCGTGCATATAGAATTAAACCCTTTACCATCAGGCACTTATTTTCGTACTGTAAATAAATTGGATCAGATTCGCCAGAATTAGTTCGGTTTTTGCTTAAAAAATGTCTCAATCAGATGCAAGCATCACAATAACCGTTAACAACAATCCCCGGCACACAACACAAACTGGTGCCTACATTAACATAAAAATTTTAAACCCTGCGCATCAACCTATACTCGACAGTCTAGCTTCATGAAATATGCAGGTTAGCCTGCATACTTCATGAAGGGTTCGAGCTCAGGGCAAATCTGGCAAAACAGTTTGTTCGATCATCCGAAAAACATAGTGGTGGCTATGGTTTGAGGAGGATCGAGCAAACTGTGCAGCCAGATTTGGTCTGAGCTCGAACAGGACGAACTGTAACCAGGCGCCATATCCGTAAAGAAAGCCCAAATTATGGAGAAAACATACTAAACCCAAAATTTCCGGTCCGCCTTCATGAAATATGCAGGCCTAAGGTTAGCGTAACAATTCCCAATCACCGCGCTCCAATGAAGACCAGTGGTCTCTACTTAGCAATGAACTTGCGTGCAAGCATGCGCAATAACTAAAGCTGTTCACTGTAACAATCTGCCTCGTTGTTCAATCCATATACAATGGTGTATTTAATTAAAATATCATCCTATAATCGGCCTGAATTGAGTCAGCGCTTCTGTGAAAAACAATACAATATACTCTTTAGACTCGCCAGGATGACCGCGTGATAGAAATGACAAGCATTCAAGCAGCAAAAACGATAAGCCACAACATGCGTCATTATTTGCAACTATGCCTGCTATTGCTTGTGTATATCAATATCACAAATTGCAGTTCCGTCACCTCATCAGTTGGTGAAGGGTTGGCGGATAATCTGTCAACGGCAATACAAGAGCAGGATGACCCGAAAACGGTCAAAGACGGTGCACCTGCTTACCTGCTCATGATCGATAGCTTGATTGCGGGTGACCCGGAAAGTGTCAGTCTGTTATCCGCTGGCGCAAACCTTTACAGTTCATATGCCAGTGTTTTTGTCGATGATCCGCTCAGGGCTAAACGAATGGCGGCCAAAGCCTGGGGATTCGCGGTACGCGCCATGTGTTCAGAGCATAAGTCAGCCTGCGAGCTACACAAACGTCATTTTGACGAATACGCGGCTTATATACAGACGCTGGATGATCTGGATGATGCGCCATTGCTTTATACCTATGGCACCACCTGGGCGAGCTACATACAAATAAACGCCGACGACTGGAATGCCATTGCCAACCTGTCCAAAGTCGTCGTCACCATGGAACAGGTACAAAAACTCGACGACACCCACGATAATGGCGGTGTGCATCTTTACCTTGGTGTCCTGGCCAGCCTGATACCGCCTGCTTTAGGGGGCAAACCTGAAGTCGCCCGGATGCATTTTGAACGTGCCATTGAGTTGTCTAAAGGCCAAAATCTGATGGCAAAAGTCATTTTCGCCGAGAAATATGCCAGAATGACATTTAATCGGGAACTGCATGATGGCATTTTAGAAAACGTCGTCAAAGCAGACCCCCACAAGCCGGGCATGACCTTGATGAATACCCTGGCTCAGGCACGAGCAAAAACTTTATTAAAAAGTGCTGATGAATACTTTTAGAGGTAAACTCTCTGAACTTTATAAAGGAAAGCAGAACGTTGTTTAAATTTAGAAAAATTCCATACATTCATTCAGCACTGATAAAACTCAGCATTGCTGCGTTTCTGGTATTTATTCCGTTCACACAATCCAGTGCATTAACATTAAAAATTGCGACCATTTCACCTGAAGGTGCGGTATGGATGGTCAAAATGCGCCAGGCTGCTAAAGAGATCACCAAACGCACTGACAACAGGGTCAAGTTCAAATTCTATCCCGGCGGGATAATGGGCAATGATCAAAGTGTGTTGCGCAAAATCCGTATTGGTCAGTTACATGGTGGCGCGTTAACCAATGGCAACCTGGACACAATATATCCCGACATACAACTTTATAGCCTGCCCTTCCTGTTTCATTCCAATGAAGAGGTCAGTTATATCAGGGAAAAAATGGATGATATTTTTATCAAGGGTCTGGAGAAACGCGGCTATGTGACGTTTGGTTTTGCTGAAGGCGGGTTCGCCTACCTGATGTCAAATAAACCACTAAAAGATGTGTCTGATCTGCAGCAACAAAAAATCTGGGTCCCGGCGGGTGACACGATAGCCCAGACCATATTCAACTCGGTGTCGGTTTCGCCTGTGCCGCTACCCATCTCTGATGTCATGACCAGCTTGCAAACCGGTCTGATTGATACCGTCGTGACGTCTCCAATCGGGGCAATCGCATTACAATGGCATACAAGAGTGAAATATTTAACGGATACGCCTCTGAGTTACTTTTATGCTTTCCTGGCAATCAATAAAAAAACCTTTAAAAAAATCAGCCCGGATGACCAGCTCATCGTGCGTGAAATCATGACAAATGCTTTCAAGGAAATTGATGCGCAAAATCGCAAGGATAATATCAATGCCAAAAAGGCGCTTGAAAACCAGGGCATAAAATTTATCAAAATATCCGACAAAACATTGTCTGCCTGGCATCAAACGGGTGAAAAAGCTCGCGAAATTTTGAAAAACAAAGGTATATATTCGCCAGAGGTTCTAAAAACGCTTGAGGGCCATCTGGAATCCTTTCGAAATTCACATTCCATCACCAGGAAATAAGGTTCCTGTAGATGGACAGGAACAATCCTCATATCTCAAAACTCCGGCGTATCGTGCATTTTTTCGAAGATGGAATACTCGTTGCGCTCCTCGCCAGCATGACAGGGCTGGCGATATCACAAATCTTTCTACGTAATTTTTTTAACACCGGCATCTCCTGGGCCTCCCCCCTGTTAGGGATACTGGTTTTATGGATCGGGCTTTCAGGTTCAATTGTCGCAAGCCGGCAAAAGAACCATATATCCATAAATGTCTTGTCTAATTATCTGCCTAAAAACGGAAAATTAATCGCAGAGGCGGTGGTTGAGTTATTCACTGCCATTGTTTCGGGCATCATCACCTACCATTCGGTGCGTTTTGTTCTTTCCGAATATGAATACGACGTCATTGCATTTAATTCAGTACCTGCCTGGATTTGTGAACTCATTTTACCGATCGCATTCGGCATGATCACATTACGCTACCTGGTACATAGCATTGATGATTTTAGTCAATTTATCCGCAGGCGGCGGAAAATATAATGCTGTATAGCGCCCTGTTGCTGCTGGCAGCGCTGTTCGGCGCACCTATTTTTGTTGTCATCGCCGCCAGTGCGTTGTTAGGTTTTTATTATGCTGATATAGACCTCTCTGTTATTGCGATAGAAATATATCGTATGACGGACACATCAGTGTTGGTTGCAATTCCGTTATTCACTTTTGCGGGCTATCTTTTAAGTGAAAGCAATGCGTCAAAAAGGCTGGTGCGTTTGACCGATGCGTTAATCGGGCGTGTTCCAAGTAGTCTGGCGCTTGTTTCATTAACAAGCTGCGCCTTTTTTACCGCATTAACCGGCGCATCCGGTGTGACCATTATTGCCCTGGGGGCATTACTCTATCCGGCACTCAAAGAAGCAGGTTATCCGCAACGCTTCAGCCTGGGACTGATTACGTCTTCCGGAAGTCTGGGTTTGCTTTTCCCGCCTTCTATCGCGTTGATCCTGTATGGCATTGTGGCCCAACAACTTAATGTAGGCGCCCCGGTTTCAATTGACGATCTTTTTATTGCCGGTCTGTTGCCAGGATTACTCATGCTCGCACTGCTTGCGGGCTGGAGCATCTGGGCAAACAGGGGACTCAAACTCGAAGCAAGCAAATTTGACTTAGCAGACTCACTCTCGGCTTTTCGTGAGTCCATCTGGGAGATACCACTGCCATTTGTAGTGCTGGGCGGTATATACAGCGGGTTTCTGGCGATTTCAGAAGCAGCTGCCATTTCAGTGCTTTATGTTTTTATTGTCGAAGTTTTTATTTACAGGGAAATAAAATTCACCGCGTTACCCGATATCATGCGTGATTCCATGGTACTCGTGGGGGCGGTATTAATCATACTTGGTGTATCAATGGCTTCAACAAATTACCTGATTGATGCAGAAATCCCTACCCGCTTGTTTGATTTCATCAAATCACATATTGACTCGAAACTCACATTTTTAATTCTGCTGAATATATTTTTGTTGGGACTGGGCATGTTGCTCGATATTTTTTCAGCCATCATCATTATTGTGCCACTCATATTACCCATTGCGGTAGGATATGGCGTCCACCCGATTCACCTTGGTATTATTTTTCTCGCCAATATGCAAATCGGTTATTTTACCCCACCTGTTGGTATGAATTTATTTATTGCGAGCTACCGTTTCAAAAAACCTGTTACTGAACTTTATTACGCCACCATCCCGTTTATGCTTGTTCTTTTAGTCGCGGTGCTCATTATCACCTATTGGCCTGCTTTAACGATGGGGCTGATTCAAGACTAAAGACTTTAAAACCTGATTTTACACGGGGGACACGGGGCGCACGGGGGAAAGAGCTAAAGAATGTTTTTTTACCACGGAGGTCACGGAGAAAAACTATTTCCTGGCTTAAGCTCCTTCTCCCTTTGGGAGAAGGCCGGGATGAGGGGAGGAGTAAAATGAGAACATTGGACTTGAATTCAAGTTCTACCCTCACCCTAGCCCTCTCCCAAAGGGAGAGGGAACTTAAACCAAAAAGATTTTCTCCGTGACCTCCGTGGTTAAACCCGGTTTTAAATTAAAAAATGCTTTTCCCCGTGTGCCCCGTGTCCCCGTGTAAAATCAGGTCTCAAGGTTTCCATCTCCAGACCCCATCATAGGGATTAAGCGGGATAACGTGTATAATAGCGCTACATTTAAAAACTGATATATTTTGCACAAGAAATGACTT
>JAUWSG010000191.1 GCA_030610155.1 Gammaproteobacteria bacterium | reverse complement strand
GATCCGGTACTTCCATCGCTGTCAGTTCTTCATCGCTCAGCTGGTCGTGTACTTTTTTGTGTGCAATCCCCTTGTGGCAATCGATACAGGTGTTGCCTGCCTGCATGCCGTTTATGTGCTGCTTGCGTGAACGTTTTTTCTGATTTTCCGGTTTCATCGAATTGAAATCATGACAGTTCCGACATTCACGTGAATCGGTGGATTTCATTCCTTTCCACACGTTCTTTGCCAACTTCAGGCGTTTTTGGTCAAACTTCTCTGGCGTATCAATGGTGCCGAGTATCTTGTGGAATACCTCGTTACTGGCCTGTATTTTGCGTACTACTTTGTGTACCCAGGGATCCGGTACGTGGCAATCTGAGCAGGTAGCACGCACACCGCTGCGGTTAGTATAGTGAATCGTCTTTGTATATTCCTGGTACACATTTTCTTCCATTTCGTGACAGGAGATACAGAAATCAAGCGTATTGGTTGCTTCCATCGCGGTGTTGAAGCCGCCCCAGAAAACAACACCAACGATCATGAAGAATAATGCGGCACCAAGCGTAGTGCCCAGCAGAACCTTGCGTGACATCAAGCCGAATTTTCGGGATGAATTAGCCATGGATTATTCACCTTGAAGTTTTATCAGTGGATTGCGCAAGGGTCCTATGGAAAAGCCCCTTGAGTAATACCTGAAGTGGAAAAAAAGGGCAGGCGCACTTTCATGTGTGCCCGCCCTGATTTATTTACATTGTAACTTAAATATTAAGCTATAAATTAAGTTATGTGGTTAACACGGTTATACACGTTGAACTTACCGGTTGGTGCATAAAGTCCCTTAACACGTGCTTTCTCTTCCAGAGTCTTGGCATCAAAGATAACGATTTCACCGTTAGGTTCCAGGCTATCTGAACGATTCCATATAGATACCCAAACTTCATCACCAGCTTTGTTGAACTCGAAGTGAACGGCTGCGTAGCCTTTCTTCTCGGTCAGACGGATAGTCTTAACAACCTTGCGGGTCTTCTTGTCGATGACCTTAATGGACTGCTGGATAGCAGGCTCAGGGTGCTTAGTCTGGTCAGCCCATATGTAATCACTCTTGGGATGGGTACGTAAGAATACACCTGCACCGTCAGTTTCTACTTCGTAGCAGATCTTCCAGGCCTGATCTTTATGACCTTTAGGATCGTTGCCCCAAGCAGTTACTTTACCAACGCCGAGGTGAGTTGTACCACCTACAGGACCACACTTAGGATCAATCCAGTTAGCACCTGGACCTGGGTGAGGTTTCTTGTCAACGTCGATCATTGCTTCCAGTTTACGAGTCACTGTATCAACTACCACCATCTTGTTAGATGCGTTAGCTGCAATTTGGAAGTAGCGACCGGTTGGATCGTAGAAACCATCATGCAGGTACTTGGCACTGTTGATCTTGGTGATCTGGAGGTTATCAAGGTCACTGTAATCAACCTGCCACATCTGACCTAATTCCTTCGCAGCTACTAACCATGAAGGAGCCTTAGGTGTGTCATAGATCGCAGCAACACGTGATTCGTTAACATACTCACCGTCTACATTCACACCGCGAGTAGAAACTACTTTCAGTGGTTCCATTGTCATAGCGTCAGCGATAACGAAATGAGGAGGCCAGTAAGCGCCACCAATAACGTACTTGCCATCACCTGATACAGCAACGTCACGTGCATCATAAGCAACCTGTACCTGGGCTACTTTCATCTTGTCAGGGTTAGCCCAGAGGTCAATCTTGGTCATCATACCGTCACGACCCATGATGTACCAGAAACGACCAGCGTCCTTGGCTTTCAGGGTTTCATGATGTTCGACTGTCTTCAGTACGTGTACCGCATAACCGGTAGGAATATGCGCAATCACTTCTTTTTTGTCACCGTCAATGATCGCGATTGAACCTTTATCACGTTCGATGGCGATGAAGAAATTCTGCCAGTTACGACCATGCATTGGCTTTGTAGGATAGTCTTTAGGCTCTACAAAAACCTTGTGACGTTCCTTCATCAGAGCCAGAGACATTTCTGGTGGAATCGGTGGATCCATCTGGATGTAGCGAGCCAGCATGTCGATCTCTTTATCATTGAAGATGTCATCAAAGTTATTCATGCCACCTTCGGTACCTATCTTAATGATTTTCGCAAGGCGTTTCGTTCCTAGCTTAAGAGTACCCTTGGTTTTCTTGGCTTTATTTGGCTGCGGTTCCAGGTTTTTACCGGTTGCACCTTTACGTAAAACACCATGACAACCTGCACAACGCTGGAAGTACATGCTTTTCGCCGTTTCGAACTCTTCATCATTAAGCGGCACGAATGCTTCCTTCTTGGCGGCAAAAGCAACGCCTGAAGAAGCAGCGATACCTACGCAGGCGGCGAAAATAGCCGCTCCGTACACTGACTTACGTTTAATATTCATTAATATACTCTCCTACTTGGGTTACCAAAGTTTTTATCAAAAAATTATTGCCAGAATCATTATTAAAATCTGATACTACCGTAACGATATTCCCTATTAGTTTCAGGGTCATTGATTTATGTCAATTTATCATAATATTTCAAAATACTCATAATTGGCAGTGATTATTGCCAAATCACCCGTTCAATAGACATAACCCAAAATATTCGGCCCTTTAAAAATGGCAGCAGAATGCGGCCACCCTCCCTGATTAACCAACCGAATCAATTCATTATAGTTATGAAAAACAACTAGTTACGTTAATCATATTTCATAGAATGCGAGCATGGTATTGATAAAGGCAGGCGAACAGATTTTATAGGCACGGTTGAACAGGGGTCAAATATTTTCTGGGAAAACTCGACAATTTCACTTTTAATTGTAAAAAAGTTTTATCGATGCACTAGTTTGGAGTCATGTAGCAGTAGTTACAACACAGGACAGAATGAAATATTTAATTTAAAAATTTATCTATAGATTTCTGGCAGTCTGTATTTTTCGAAATTGACCTGGCTTTAAGCATCTGCTCTTTCATATTATTGTACTCACCATGAATTATATAGGTTGCGGCCAATTCAAAAGTTTCTTTAATTTTCTCAGACTCTATCTGGCAATCCTCCTGGTATATCTTCATTATTTTTTTGGAAGCATTTAACCTTCCATTAATATCCTGGGCAAATGCAGTTGAATAGAATAAAAAAGCAAATGATAGAATAATTAATTTCATACTTGTTCAGAACATATCTGCATATTTGCTCAGGGCAAAAAAAAACCCGTGGAGCATATCTGCTCCACGGGTAATTAATGAGACTAGTAAACGTCGTGCATGGTGTTATAGACGTTGAATTTACCCGTCGGAGTGATAAGGCGTTTATCTTTTATCACTTTTTTCAGCTTACGGGTTTTGTCATCAACAACCACGATGGCTGACTCCTGTTTTGCACCACTCCATACTGAGAACCAGACCTCGTCACCCGCCTTATTATACTCGGGTTGCACAACACGTTTGGGGCCTTCGCCCAGTTTGGCCCACTCAGCGATTGGCAGTTTTACAAAACCTTTATCCAGGTTTTTCAAGTCAAAAACTGCTATCGACTGACTATTGGATTCATCCGGGTTGAGCGTGGTGTCGACCCACAGGTTGTTCGACTTGGGATGGGTTTTGATGAACAGTGAACCACCACCGGCACCATCAAGAGTGCGCACAACCTTCCAGGCATTTTCCTTGTGTTTGACAGGATCGGTACCGATCAGCGAAATCGTTTTGTCACCGAGGTGGCTGGTAGCCCAGACAGGACCAAATTTCGGATCAACAAAGTTCGCACCACGTCCCGGGTGAGGGATCTTGCCGACATCAACGAGTTTAACCAGTTTGTCTTCTTTTGAATCAACAACGGCAATCTTGTTAGATTTGTTAGCCGCTGACATGAAATAACGTCGGGTTGAATCCCAACCACCGTCATGCAGGTAACGCGCTGCATCAATGGACGTTATCTTCAGGTCATCAAGGTTTTCATAGTTCACCATCAGGATCTTGCCGGTTTCCTTGACGTTAATAATAAACTCCGGATGTTCATGCGATGCTACGATGGCTGCCACTCGAGGTTCAGGGTGATATTCCTGGGTATCTACCGTCATACCACGCGTGCTGACAATTTTCTTCGGCTCCAGAGTATCGCCATCCATAATGACAAATTGCGGTGGCCAGTAACTTCCTGCAATTGCATATTTGTCTTCATAACCCTTGAATTTGGAGGTCTCTACCGAACGCGCTTCCATACCTACCTTGATGACGGCAACGCTGGCAGGATGTTTCATCCACAAATCAATAAGATTAATTTTGGCATCACGGCCGATAACAAACAGGTAACGGCCTGATTCTGACATACGCGAAATATGTACCGCGTAACCGGTATCAATGACTTCTACTATTTCTTTGCTATCACCTTCGATCAAAGCGACCTGTCCCGCGTCACGCAGGGTGACAGAGAATAAATTTTCAAGATTGTATTTATTCATCTGTTTTTTTGGACGTTTTTCTGGTGGAACCAAAACCTTCCACGAAGCTTTCATTTCTTTCATGCCGAACTCTGGAGGCATCGGTGGCTCGTGCTGAAGAAAACGTGCCATCAGATCGACATCTGCATCTGGAAGTGTCCCTGATGTGCCGAAATTTGGCATTCCACCCGGAGAACCGTAACCAATAAATGTTTTCAGGTACGCGGTGCCTTTGCCTAGCGTGATATCAGGGGTAAGCGGTTTGCCGGTGGCGCCTTTTCGTAAAACACCGTGGCAGCCTGCACAACGTTCAAAAAATATCTGCTTGGCGCGGGCGAATTCTTCAGGTGTTAATTTGGGTGCTTTTGGAGAGAGCGTCTCCTTGGCTTGACCTGGATCGATGGGCACGGGTGCGCCTTTGTAACGCATTTCCGACTCAGGGGTGCCAGGGTGGCCGCTACCTTTTTCCTCGGCCCAGGATGGGTTGGTCACCAGGCATGATATCGCCAGCAATGAAACAGGCACTGACTTGATTATTATGTTTAACCTTGCCATATTTATTTCTCCTCAATGGTTATGTATTTAAATTATTTTTTGTATTTTTTAGACTTACGACGGAACGAGTCTACTCTATTCAAACAAAACACTTCTTGATTTCGGTCAAGTAGATTTACATGGGGATAAAATTAAATTATTTGCTGGCAGTTAAGCTGGTTTATATTGATTCACTGGTTATTTTCGCTTACCGGGGCCTGTTTTTTAATAGCCAGGCGTCTTTCTCGGCGTTTTCGCCTTTCTGCCAATGGTGGGCATTTTCTGTCATTCCAGTAGGTCACCTGACAATCCAGGCAATAATGGCATTCCTGGCTGATGATTTCTCCGGTTAAACGAATGGCGCCTACTTCACATTCTGTCCGGCAGGCCTG
>JAUWSG010000098.1 GCA_030610155.1 Gammaproteobacteria bacterium | reverse complement strand
TGAAAATATTACGCCGGAAGAAGTGGCGCATATCATTGCCTATATCAGAAAGCAGCAGCGCAGGGCGGGGATTAAATAAGACAGCAGTCGATAGTGGCAAGAAAAAAGTTACAAGTAACAGCGCAATGACATCTCAGGTAAAGAGAAGGTTTAACTTTAAACTTGCGGCTTGCAACGTGTAACTGCTTTTAATGCACGATGTTAGAGTCCTGATTTTTATTTTTTTCGTACAAAACGGGTTCTTCTGTTGTTAGCTCTATTGCTGGTTCTAGTGTTGCCGGTTCTTCGCTTGTTTTAATTTCAGGTGATGCATCTGTTGTTTCTTGAGGTGCTGCATTGTCAGTTGCATTGTCAGTTGTTGTGTTTTGCTGTGCGCTTACAGTCGTCGTATCGGATTTGTGCGTTTCACTGCTATCCGTTGTTGAGGTCTTCAGAGAGGTGTCTTGTGGTTTCTCAGCAGGCAGGCTTTCATCTTTAATGTCGGCATCTGCTTCAAGTTCGGTTTCAATTAGTTTGGCTCTCGGGATATCAAGCTGATATTGGGCTGCAGGGCTGTCGATCATGGATTCGGAACATAAGGAGTTGGCACCATCTGACATGTGGTCGTAAATGGCACGGTAGCTGTCAGTCATATTATTGATCAGGTTGGATGTTTTTACAAAATGGTCTGTCACATTTTGTTTATAACTGGTCATCTCACTTTGAGCATCAGTCAGCTTGTTTTCCAGTTCCTCACATTTTTTCTTGTTTTCATCATTTAGGCGGGAAATATAAAAGCCAGCAGCAAAACCGCCAATGACACCAATACAAACATACAGTATCCAAGCTACCATGAGTTCTTCTCCTAGCTGAAAACGTGACTGACTTATGAGTGTACCAGAGTCACATCATTATTCAGCCAAAAATTTGTTTTTTAAGGTCACCCCGGTAAGAGATGCGGGCCAGGTAGATTGATCGTTACGCCAATTTTGACAGCACGCGGCTATTTTTCCCTAATTGCGACTTCAGGAAATCCATTTGGTCTGCCAGAATTTTACGGTTAGTGAGTACCAGATATTCTGTCCAGTTAGGTTCATAGGGTACCGCAAGTAATGGCATTTTCGCCTCTTCAGGTGTGCGCCCACCTTTGCGCGCATTACAGGCTCGACATGCGGTCACCAGGTTGGTCCAATGATTTTTTCCGCCATAATATAATGGAATGACATGATCCCGGGTCAGTGCACGGGTCTGCAATTGTGATCCGCAATACATGCATAAATGATCATCACGCAGGAAAAGTTCCCGGTTTGAGAGTGGGGGTACGGCTTTTTTGGGTCCGATACGTAAATTCGAGCCCCTGACGGCAATGATTGAATTGACGGAAACAGATGATTGTTTTCCGGTTAAACGGGAGGTGCCACCAACAAATTTGAATTCCTTTTTTCCGGCAAACCAGACCACTTTTTCTTTGGCATAAAGGCAAACCGCGTCTTGCCAGTTCGTCCAGTCGATTGGCCGACCCGTCACATCCAGCCTTAAAATCAGTGGTGCAGCATTTTCCACGGAAATCACTCCAATATGCGTTTTTGTGCCGTCTAACTATTAAATCGTCCTAAATTCCTGCCAACTTGAGTGGTTTATTAATGTATTATGCCTATGTTATATCACAGATCTCTTGTTAGTACTAAAGGGCATTAAAAACAATAAGTTATAATTATTTGTGCCGGGCGCCATTGCTATTTTTATGCAAAATCATAATGTTTTTTAATATCGCTGTGAATCTCCCAGGTGCATTTCATTCCTTTGGGAAAAGAGACCAGGTCAGCTTCTCCCATCGTGACCGGTTCGCCGTTTTCCGGTGTGACAGTCACAGATCCTTCGAGAATATAGCAGGTTTCGTTGCTATCGTAGGCCCATGGGAAAGTAGATGCTTCCTTTTGCCATATTGGCCAATCGTATACACCCATCACTTCCAGTTTTGCCGGAGCGGGATTGTGTTCTATTTGTATTTTATTCATCAATCATCTCGTTATTTATCGGTTTTTCAACTTAAGCTATCATTCGGGTTGCGAACTCAGGGGTGTGTTTATTGTCATTATATGGGTGATAATTATTATCTCCTATTCCCGGCTGGAAAGCCGCAGAACGTGTAATAAGAAGGAATGATTGAAGTATGTTGGAAAAAGAAGCAATAGATCAACTGCAAACACATATTAATCAAAAAATTGTCGGTCAAACACATTTAGTGCAATCAATGATTATTGCCTTACTGGCAGATGGTCATTTACTGGTTGAAGGTGCACCAGGGTTGGCAAAAACGACCGCCATCAAGGAATTGAGTCTGGGTGTCGAAGGTGATTTTCATCGCATTCAATTCACGCCTGATTTATTGCCGGGTGATGTGACCGGGACAGAAATATACCGTCCCCAGGATGGCTCGTTTGCATTTCAACAAGGGCCAATTTTTCACAATTTGATTCTGGCTGATGAAATAAACCGTGCGCCAGCAAAAGTGCAATCAGCTTTGTTGGAGGCAATGGGAGAGCGGCAAGTGACTGTCGGCAGGACTACTTATTCATTACCGGAATTATTCCTGGTGATGGCAACCCAGAACCCTATCGAACAGGAAGGGACATACCCGCTTCCTGAGGCACAGTTGGATCGATTTTTATTACACGTGCGCATTGATTACCCTGATGTAGAAGCTGAACACCAGATATTAAAACTGGCCCGGGAACAGGCGCTGAAAAAAGAATCCATCGTCGAATCAGGTGGGTTTGAGCCTATTACACAGGAAGTTGTTTTTCTTGCCAGACAAAAAATCCTGGATCTACATTTATCGCCAGCACTTGAAGATTATATTGTGCAGATCGTTGTCGCGACCCGGGATCCATCACCCTATGGCGATGATCTCAAGTCCTGGGTAAATTTTGGTGCAAGCCCACGTGCCACCATTGCGCTGGATCGTTGTTCCAAGGCGCATGCCTGGTTGCATGGCAGAGATTATGTTTCCCCTGATGATATTCATGCTGTTGCGCATGATATTTTAAGACACAGGGTATTGCTGTCATTTGAGGCCGAGGCAGAAGGTATCAGCTCTGATCGGTTTATTACTGAGTTGTTGAATCGTGTGCCGGTTCCTTAAGGAAAACCATAGGGCGTTTTACCACGGAGGTCACGGAGAAAAGATTTTGGATATTAAAAACAGTATTTGCCACGGAGGTCACAGAGAAAATCTTTATGGTTTTAGTTCCCTCTCCCAAAGGGAGAGGGAAACAATCATCTCTCTTTTTTCTCCGTGACCTCCGTGGTAAAAAATTACAAGGTGGATAAAGATACAAATGTATGTATTTCAGCAAAATGCTTTGGATAATGACCAGATCAGCAGTTTCTTAAAAAATATTTCCCCGTGGTAAAAGGTCTATGAGAGAAAACAAGCACGATATCACCGTTACGACTGATGAGCTGATCAAGTTACGTTTTGGTAACAGCGATGTGCGTTTGATGTCGAATAAAAAAATCCTGTCATCCGTCACAGGCAGTTATGGTTCGCGATTTCGTGGTCGAGGTCTTGAGTTTCAGGAAGTGCGTGCCTACCAGCCTGGCGATGATATTCGAAATATGGACTGGCGTGTGACGGCGCGTACGGGTAAACCGCATACAAAAATATTTGAAGAGGAACGGGAAAAGCCGGTTTTTCTGGTTGTTGATAACAGTGCGAGTATGCACTTTGGCAGTCGGGTTACCTTTAAGTCCGTTGTTGCTGCAAAAGCGGCTGCGATTCTGGCCTGGTCAGCTGCGGCTAATCATGACCGGGTGGGTGGCATTGTTTATTCAGATTCGAGTTTTAATGAGCTTCGTCCGCAAGGTGGGAGCCGGGGGGTATTAAGATTGCTTAAACAGATATCCCAAACGCAGTGTGATTCTGTAGCTGCGAGCGACTCACAAGCTTCACGGCTTACAGATACATTTTTGCATCTACGACGTGTGGCGCGACCAGGCAGCCAGGTCATTATACTGAGTGATTTTTTTACGCTGGATGATGAAGCAATACGGCAAACGGCATTGTTGTCACGACATAATGAGCTGGTGTGGATTTTTATATACGATCCGCTGGAAGCCACACCGCCACTACCGGGAAGTTATTCGATTAGTGATGGGAATGAAATTTCGACTCTTGATACCCGGAATGAACGCTTTAATCGGGAGTACCGGGCGCATTTTCGAAACAAGCTGGACACCATTACCTCAACATGCCGCCAATATGGCATTCATTTTCTATCAATAATGACCAATGATGATGTGGCCGGTGCATTACGTCAGGGTTTAAGTCGTCTACCCCACAGGAAAGTAACATGAATGGATTGGAAGATCCCTTAAGTCATCTCCGTGGGATCCATATGCCAGCTTCGGTCTCTTTTTGGCCGCCTGCTATTGGGTGGTGGTTACTGATCTTGCTGGGTATTATGTTGGTGTTTTTGGGATATTGGGGGTTTAAATATTATTTTCGCCCCAATATACGCAAGGACGCAATGATTGAGCTGGATAAGCTCAACCAGGGCCTGATACAGGACAGGTCCTATCATCAATTTTATATCAATGTATCAATTCTGGTTCGCAGAATTGCCATTACAATATTTGGGCGCAGCAAGGTAGCCGGGCTGGCGGGCGAAGATTGGCTGCTATTTCTCGATGAAACGAGCGGGACGACATTTTTTACATCCGGCAATGGGCGCCTTTTAATTACCGCACCTTATATGAGTTTTGATATTGGTGATGACAAACAGGTGTCGGAGGCCAACAGTGATGAAAAAGTTGAGCAGTTTTATAATGCTCTCAAGAGCTGGGTGGTAAGGAATACATGATTCAATTTGTCTGGCTATGGGTGTTTTTGTTAGCACCGCTTCCATTTCTGGTTCATTTGTTACCGGCGAAAAAACAGCAGGCAAGTGGTGTCCTGAAAGTGCCATTTTATCAGGATGTCGTTTCAATGGCTGAACAAACCACCGTCATTACAAAAAGGTTTGGATGGAAGTTTATTTTCTTGCTGATTATCTGGTTGTTGTTAGTCATTGCTGCTTCCCGGCCACAATGGTTGGGCGATCCGGTTTCATTGCCTGTCACCGGCAGGGATTTGATGATCGCCGTTGATATTTCGGGAAGTATGGAGCTGCCGGACCTGAAGCTCGATGATGAGCCAGTCACGCGCCTGGAGGTTGTTCAATCGGTTGCAGGTGATTTTATTCAGCGCCGAACGGGTGATCGGCTGGGACTTATTTTGTTCGGTAAACGGGCTTACGTTCAGACACCGCTTACATTTGACCGGGTGACTGTTAAAACGATGTTAGATGAAGCCAGTATTGGTCTGGCAGGCAAGGAAACGGCGATAGGAGATGCGATTGGTCTTGCCGTAAAACGTTTGCGTGAACATCCGATCAGTGACCGTGTTTTGATACTCCTGACCGATGGCGCAAATACAGCGGGTGAAGTTGACCCAAGGCAGGCTGCTAAACTTGCCGCCAATGAAGGTTTGAAAATACATACAGTGGGCATCGGTGCGGATTCCATGGAGGTTGGAGCGATGACCGGCAGCTCATCAATCAATCCGTTTGCATTGTTCGGTAATCAAACGATAAACCCTTCCCAGGATCTGGATGAAGATACCCTTAAATATATAGCAACGATAACCGGGGGGAAGTACTTCCGTGCCAGAAATACGCAGGGGCTGGAAAAAATATATCAGGAACTGGATAAGCTGGAACCCACTATAAAGGAAGAAAAAACATATCGACCCGTGAGCGAACTTTATTACTGGTTTTTATCCGGCGCATTTATGCTCAGTATTCTGTATCTGGTTTATTTAATATTTCAGCATATCCGCAATAGTAAAACGCACACGAGTGAAAAGCAGTCATCCGGTTTGTTTTTTTTCTCAGCGAAACTATTTTATCGAGGTAAATCATAGTGGTTGACTGGGCCCTGTTTCAATTTATTCGGTCAATATGGTTGTGGGCTTTGTTGCCTGTCGGGTTCATTATATGGACTCTTGCACAGAAGCAGTCAACAAATAGTGCCTGGCGGTCGTCAGTTGACTTGCATTTATTGCCTCATTTGCTGGTCGGTAGAGACAGTCGCCAAAGTATCTTGCCGGTTATTTTATTGGGGGTGGCTTTATTTATATCAGTGATCGCGTTAGCGGGCCCTACCTGGTCCAGGTTGCCACAAGCCGTCTATAAGGCAGACATCTCCCGGATGATCCTGCTGGATCTCTCGCGTTCAATGGATGTTCAGGACATTAATCCATCACGATTGTCTCGCGCTAAATTCAAGGTTCTGGATTTGCTGGATAAAATCAGGGAAGGCCAGGTTGGGTTGATCGTGTTCGCCGGTGAGCCTTATATTGTGTCTCCTTTGACGGACGACAGTGCAACTATTGCCGCTATGGTGCCCACCTTGCAGACACAACTTATGCCTGTACAAGGTAGCCGACTGGATCTGGCCTTGCAAAAAGCCGAACAGATGCTCCAACAAACGGCGGTACAACACGGCGATATTCTCATTGTTACTGATGGTCTGAGTGATGCGGCCGGAGAAACCAGCGTTAGTGAAGCCGTTGCATCATTAACAAAGCGGGGGCATCGTGTTTCAATACTGGGTGTTGGCACAGAAGCAAGTGCACCTATACCTTTGCCGGGTGGTGGCTTTTATAAGGACACATCGGGGAGTATTGTTATTCCAAAACACAATGTTGCCGAGCTTAAACAGCTTGCGCAAGATGGTGGCGGTCTCTATATGGCGCTTTCGGTCACAGACACTGATATTGATCACTATTTATCATTGTCTGATTCTACGCAATTTCTTGATATTGATGATAAAAATAAGCGAACGACTGATGTCTGGCGTGACGAAGGGGCATGGTTGATTTTCCTGTTATTGCCGCTTGCACTACTGGTGTTTCGACGTGGGGCTCTGCCGGTTGTTTTTCTGATTTTTGTATTACCCATGCCCGTGCCATCCTATGCTTCAGTCTGGGATGATCTGTGGTTACGCAAGGACCAGCAGGCGGCAAAGATAATGGAAGAAGAAAAATATAATGAAGCGGCTCAAATGTTTCAAGATCCTGATTGGAAAGGAACTGCTTATTACCGTGGAGAAAAATATAAAAAGGCAGTTGAATATTTTTCAACTTCGAATACAGCAGAAGCAAATTACAATCTTGGGAATGCTTTGGCGAAGGCGGGTAAAATTGAAGATGCAATAAAAGCTTATCAGCGTGTCCTGGAAATGGACGCTAATCATGAAGATGCAAAATACAATAAGTCCTTACTGGAAAAATTACAACGCGATGCCGGGCAGGATCAACAGTCAGAAGGTGAAAAAGACCAGGCATCAAAAGATAAATCCAAAGATGAAAAAAATGAACAAGGTGGTGATGGCGATAATCAGTCTAATGCCAGTTCGCAAGACCAGAAAGAATCGAGTCAGAAGGATCAGACCAATGCTTCCAATGAGCAATCTGATAATAATAAAAAGGACAATTCAGACAGCAGTCAGGATCAGGCTGAGAATAAACAGGATGCCGCAGAGGAGTTGGCTGAAAGCTTGAATAAGAATCAGCCAGGAGAGGGGAAATCAGAGGAACAAAAGACCACTGGTGAAAAAATGGAAGCGACTAAAGAGCGGGAAGAAGGGGCCAGTGAAATGTCACAAGCAACTGAACAGTGGTTAAGCAGGATTAAAGATGATCCGGGTGGTTTATTGCGACAAAAATTTTTAAGGGAGCACCGGCGCAGGCAGGCACAGTCTCAGTCATCACAAACATCTTCCGAAGGAGAAGAATGGTGAGAAAATCGATTATTTTTCTCCTGACGTTTTTGTTAAGTATCGTTTTCGGCGTTCAAACAGTCTCGGCGCGCGTTGAGGCTTATGTGGATCGCAACCAGATTTCTGATGTAGAGACACTGAAACTGGTCATAATGTCAAAAAAGAGCGGTGGTCAGCCAGATTTGTCTCCGCTTAAACGTGATTTTGATGTCCTCAGTACATCAAAAAACAGTCGTGTCAGTTTTAGTAATGGTAAGCTGGATTCGACTTACGAATGGATAATTACTCTGTCGCCAAAACGTAGTGGCAAGCTCGTGATTCCGGCGATAAAGTTCAATAATGATGCAACACGGCCAATTGAAATTAATGTGCAACGGGGAGATGTTGACTCGACTGCGAGAAAAGATGTATTTCTGGTTGCCAGCATCAAGCCTGAAAATCCGTATGTTCAAAGCCAGTTATTGTATACGCTGAAACTGTATCATGCGGTTGAGTTGCAAGGGGGGGGGTTGTCATCTCCCGATATTGATAATGCGATTGTTGAGCGTCTGGGAAATGATGTTAATTATATCGATGTAAAAGAGGGGCGTCGTTACAGGGTAACTGAAAGACGCTATGCTATTTTCCCTCAGAAAAGTGGCAAACTGGAAATTCCAGCGACTATTTTTGATGGTCAAATACTGGATGCTGGCAGGGGGCGCTCCTCTTTTGATCCGTTTTCCTCAAATTTTTTTCAAACGGTACGCCCGATTCGTGCACGATCCAAAAGTTTTGTTATAAATATCTTACCTAAACCTCAATCCGCTAAAGATTCATGGTGGTTACCTGCCGAAAATATTTCCTTGTCTGAAAAGTGGTCTACCAGTCCTTCTGAATTCAGAGTGGGCGAACCCATTACCCGCACGCTAGTGCTGATTGCCGAAGGCCTTACTGCCGCGCAAATACCGGATTTTTCACCTGACAGCTCGACAGACTTTAAATTTTATCCGGATCTGCCCACACTGGAAACCAGTGTAAAAGATGACATGATTATCGGCTTGAAAGAACAAAAAATTGCCCTGGTCCCGACACATGCAGGCAAGACAGTTATTCCGGAGTTACTTGTAAACTGGTGGGACACCGCAACTAACCAGGCAAGGACAGCTAAAATATCAGCAAGAACCATTGAAGTGCTTCCTGCGCTGTCTGTACCGCGTGTTACCGATATGGCGGGTACATTTTCGGGAGAAAAAGAAAACAGGCCGTCGTCAGACAGTCATTCCAGTTCATTATCGGATGATTTTGGTATTAATTCCTCAGACCAGGCTTATTGGGCCTGGTGTGCATTGCTGTTTTTTACTTTGTGGGTGGTGACGGTGCTCTTCTGGGTGCGTCAATATTTCAGGAATATAAAGGCCATTAATAAAAACGGGGCAGGCAGTGTAAAGCCTGAACAAAAAGACCTGTCATCGAGTAAGGCGGCATATAAACAGATCAAGCAGTCGAGTCTGGCCAGTGATAGCGCGGGTGTCCGGGATGCTGTTATTGCCTGGGCCAGGCTGGTTTGGCCGAACCGGGAAATGAATAATTTGGGATTGATTGCCGCGATGATCACACAGGAAAAGATTAGTGATGCGTTAATCGAACTAAATGGTGCGCTCTATTCAGATAAAAAATTGGACTGGAATGGGGAAATATTCTGGCAAACATTTTCTGAAATTGATCTTGCTGCAGAAAAAAAACAGGACAATAACCGGCAGGCGCTGCAAAACCTCTATCTTTGTGATTGATGGTTTTTTATGAGCTAACTTGTTGTTATTAAAGCAGATGGTTTTATATGGCCGACTTTATTTTAATTATTCATGCCCTGTATATCCTGTTTGTTACAGGGGGACAGTTATTAATTTTAATCGGCTGGTTTAAGCGATGGATGTGGGTACGTAATATCGTTTTCAGGCTTGTCCATTTGCTTGCAATCGGATTTGTTGTGCTGGAGGCATGGTTTGGTATTGTTTGCCCGCTAACAAACCTGGAAAATTATTTACGTCACAATGTTGCGGATCATACCGGGGAGTTGTTGTATCAAGGTAGTTTTATCGAATACTGGCTTGGCAAACTCATTTTTTATGAAGCGCCTGCAAGTGTATTCACGTTTGTCTACAGTCTCTTTTTTCTTGTTGTACTGATCTCGTTTATCGCCTATCCACCAATACGCCGAAAATAGTTTGAATCAAAACCTGTGTTCCCCGTGGTAAAAGGTCTTATGGTCTTATGGTCTTATGGTCTTATGGTCTTACGGTCTTCGTCTCGAGGGTCTATAGTAAGCGTTTGTAATTATTATAGTTTTTAATTAATCGTTGTTTGACTGCTACCCAGGGGGTGGACCAGGGCAGGTTGTTTTTCATTAGCGCATGGCATAATTTCAGTTCGCCTTCGATATCATCCAGATGAACAAATTCTGGAGCAGGACCGCCGGGGTGTTTGCAATCCTGGCCACCTTCAAAACCTTCATTATGGTAATTGCCGAGGGGGACGGATAAGGCAATGGTCGGAAGCTCGTATATTGTTGCGGCAGTGCCTTCACAACTGCCGCCATCCATAATGCGCCGTTGATGGCGGCCAGGTAATAGCTGTTGAGCAAGTGTACTGAGAACCTGCGATCCATTCGTATCAAAAACAGTGCGGCGGTCACCCAGTCTGACGACAGGGCCTTTGCCGATTCTTGCACCCGGCAATGTTCGCGACGCTTCCAGACTGACGCAAACGATATTACGTGACGCTTTTTTTAGCCAGGCCAGTTCAAAGTGTCCCATTGCACCGACAAAACCGACTTCTTCTGCGCGGGTCAACAAGCCTATAAACGGCGTTGGGCGGGCGCGATTTTTTCCTGAATACAGATCCAGTGCTAATGAGGTGATACAAAAAACGCCTGTCAGGTCATCGGCAGCCCGGGCGTAGATGCGTTTTCCACTTGTCCACACCGGTGCTTTAAAATCGAATGCACCATAAAGGTCTCTGGCGGATGGACGGG